>CAJZJI010000001.1 GCA_916049935.1 uncultured Streptococcus sp.
AGCATAAAAGTAGAGAGATTTTAAAAGCAAACTATGATGAAAACACGCATTTATTATTAGGGTCTTCTGAACTTACTGTAGCTAATAAAAAAGAATTTCATCCGACTCAAATGTTCAATTATGATGATTTTCATTTGATGGAAGTTGGAGGTGGATTCTTCCAAAATGTGATTCAAGCATCAACATTGGCTTCATTAGAGCCGATTATGACACAGAAGAAAGTGGCTATTATAGAGAGTTTAACTTGGTTCGACCAAAAAGGGATGAGACAAGATGCCTTTGAAAGTCGAATTTCAAAAGAGCATGTGTATTACACGTTGGTGAACCCAAAACTTTCAAAAGAAACTAAACTTAAATTTATTAATCGTGTGCTAGAACTGTCAGCAAAAAATGATTCATTAGTTAGTACGTTTGAAAGATATAAACGTGTGCTTGTTGAAGGTGAAGGTTCTCAAATTGATCAGTTTATGATTCAAATGGAATTGGCTAAATTCTCCGTAAATGTTGTACAAGCATTTTATGATGAACATTCATTAGAAAGCTTCCCATCCAAAGGAAGTACAATGCCTGATTATAACTGGGATGAAGTGCTGGCTAAGAATGAGGAACAAGCTAAAAAGGATACTCAATCGAATGAGTATCATTTTGACGATTGGTATTATAAAAAACGTATTGAAGGTAATCTAGAATCGTTTAAAGATTCCGCGTCCACTTTCAAGTATACGGATTCTCCAGAGTACGAAGATTTTAAGTTGTTTTTACAGATTGCAAAGGAATTAGGAGTGGAGGTTCTGGTAATCACTTTCCCTGTAAATGGACCATGGTATGATTACATTGGAATTGATGCTTCGCAACGAAATGCCTTTTCAACAAAAATCAATGAAATTGTTAAGGAAGCTGGCGTGAAGCAGGTCGATTTAACGTCACATGATTACGATCCTTATTATATATGGGATGCAACTCATCCTGGATGGAAGGGGTGGCCTTTAGTTGAAAAAGAATTGGTCAAGTTTTTTAAAGAAAATGGATAATGTATTAGTATGGTCACTCGTATTTTATGTGCTTATTACTAGTGTTCTACTTTATTGTATATTTACAGATTTCACAAATGCAGCACAATTTATCTACAATGCATTCTAGAAAATGAAGTTTATTAGCTAGGAAGGTTCCTCTTTCCTAGCTTTTTCAGTTTTTTTACGTTGATTGAAATGACAAAGATTAGTATAATACAGTCATTAAGACTCGAGGTGAAGATATGAAAAGACAAAGAACTTTTCAAATGGTATTAAGTGCGATGTTTATCGCGATAATTATTTTACAAAGTTTTGTTCCATTTTTAGGGAACTTACCGTTAGTGATTTTAGATATTACGATTATTCATATTACGGTTATTGTTGGTGGGATTGTGTTAGGGCCACAAGCTGGTTTCTTATTAGGATTTACGTGGGGGATGTGTTCGTTCTTCCGCGCCTTTACTTCAGGGAGCCCGATTAGCTTGTTAATTTTTACGAATCCATTGATTTCAGTACTTCCACGTTTAGTGATGGGGGGACTTGTTGCGTTATTTTATCATAAGACAACTAAAATCATTGAGTCCGACCAACTCAGAATGGCAGTGGCTGGTTTCCTTGGAAGTATTATGAATACGGTATTCGTATTAAGTTCGATTTATTTACTGATGGGAAATCAATATGCAGAATTAACAGGGAAAACAGTTGCGGAATTGCCGATCTTCTTAATGGGCGTTGTTATGACAAACGGTATTGCGGAAGCGTTGGCTGCAACTGTAATGACTCCAATCATCGCTTCAATTTTAGTTAAGATTTCTAAGAAAAGAGGATAGTTTATGTGGGAAGGTAAAAACGTAACGGTCTTTGTTACGGGTGGAATCGCCGCGTTTAAAGCAGCTACACTTGTTCGCTTGTTTGTAAAAGCAGGGGCAAATGTGGAAGTCGCGATGACAAAGAGTGCGTGTGAATTCATTACGCCACTAACGTTTCAAGTGTTAACGAAAAACAAAGTGCACACCGATACGTTTGACGAAGACGAAGCAGATCTCGTTCAACATATTCATTTAGCCGATAAAACCGATGTGGCAGTTGTCGTTCCAGCAACAGCTAATACGATTGCGAAATTGGCCAATGGAATCGCCGATAATTTCGTGACAAGTACATTGTTGGCGACAACAGCTCCGATTTATGTAGCTCCTGCGATGAATGAACATATGTGGGAAAATCCTGCAACGGTTCGTAATGTAGCACAACTTAAAGCGGACGGAAAAGTCATTATCGAACCAACGACTGGATTTTTAGCAGAAGGGTATAATGGAAAAGGCCGCTTGCCTGAACCAGAAGAAATTTTCGAGCAAGTGACTTTCTTTGAGAATAGACGGTTATACGGCTCTCCGTTAAAAGGGAAATCTGTTTTAATTACGGCTGGAGGAACGAAAGAACGTATCGATCCGGTGCGCTATATCTCCAATGACTCTTCTGGAAAGATGGGATATGCACTTGCAAAGGCTGCATCCATCTTAGGAGCTGAAGTTCAATTAGTGTCAACAACCAAACAATTGAAAGTTCCGTTTGGTGTGAATGTAACGTATGTGGAATCCGCACGTGAAATGGAAGAAGTGGTTACAGCACAATTTCCAACAACAGATGTTGCTGTGATGGTAGCGGCGGTGTCTGATTACTATGTAGCGAATCGTTCGGACCAGAAAATCAAAAAGCAACACAATGAATCAGGGTTAAAACTCGAACTAGCAGAAAATCCAGATATTCTAAAAGGGCTGGGACATTCTAAAAAAGAGGGCCAAGTTGTGATTGGTTTCGCGGCAGAGACTGAAAAAGTTCTTGAGTATGCGGCAGCTAAATTAGAAAAGAAAAAAGCTGATGCGATTATTGCAAATGATGTTTCTAGTTCAAACATTGGCTTTAATGCAGACAATCATCAAGTAACGATTCTTACTAAAGAAGGTAAACAAATTCCACTTCCAGAGTGTTCAAAAGACGCGTTAGCTCTTGAAATTTGGAAAACTCTAGTTGCAGAAAATGTGATTCGATAGTCAATAATAAGAGATACGATAAACCAATTTAACGTTTCTGTTAGATTGGTTTATTTTATTGTCCTTTCTACACTAAAATAATTGCATGATTTACATAGAAATTTACCGTAATTCAAGAAAATGTGGTATAATAGGGAAGGTTATCTAGGCATGAAAGGAGATTTTATGAACGAGAATATTTCATTGCCAGAATTTATGAGAAACGAACTCGTAATTAAAACACAGAAGGAACTTCGACAGCGAAAAGGGTATCTGATTTCAAAGCGTATTTTTGATATTGTCGTTTCGTTATTACTGCTAGTTCCGTTATCAATTGTCTTTTTAGTGATTGCCATTGCAATTAAATTAGAAGATGGTGGACCTGTATTTTATAGACAGGAACGCGTTACGACAAATGGACGCAAATTTAAAATATTTAAATTCAGAACGATGGTGTTAAATGCGGATAAAGTAGGGCCGCTTGTAACACAAGACCACGATCCACGTATTACAAAAGTAGGACGTCGTGTTCGTAATTATCGTCTGGATGAAGTAGCCCAGCTACTGAATGTATTAATTGGAGATATGTCTTTTGTAGGCGCAAGACCGGAAGTACAAAAATATGTTGATGCATATACACCAGAAATGCAGACAACCTTATTACTTCCTGCCGGAGTGACATCGATTGCAGCGATTGAATTTAGACACGAAGCAGAAAAGATTGCAGAGTGGACAAAGCAAGGCTTAACAGTGGATGAAGCTTATATCAAGCATATCTTGCCAGAAAAAATGCAATACAATATTGATTATTTAAAAAAATGTAGTTTAAAAAATGATATTGCGATCATGGTAAAAACTGTGATTGCAGTCTTAAAATAACTTGGAGGAACCAACATGAAAGTTAGAAATATTCCATTCTCACCACCAGATATTACAGAAAAGGAAATCAACAATGTTGTTGAAGTATTAAAATCTGGTTGGATTACAACAGGACCAAAAACAAAAGAATTTGAACGCCAATTAGCAGTATATATGGGCACTGAAAAAGTAGTCTGCTTAAACTCAGCAACAGCTGCTTTAGAGTTAGCATTACGTGTTTTAGGCGTTGGTCCTGGAGACGAAGTCATCGTTCCTGCTTACACATATACAGCTTCTTGTAGTGTGATTGAGCACGTTGGAGCAACACCAGTTATGGTTGATATCCAAGAAGACCATTTCGAAATGAACTATGATGCGTTAGCCGAAGCCATCACTGAAAAAACAAAAGTGGTTATTCCTGTTGAATTAGCGGGGGTACCATGTGACTATCGTCGTATTTTCGAAGTAGTAGAATCAAAACGTGGCTTATTCCAACCATCTACAAACTTACAACGTTATTTCAATCGTGTCATTGTTGTTTCTGACTGTGCACATGCAATTGGAACAACTCGCGACGGCGTTTCTGTTGCTAAATTAGCGGACTTTGCATCATTCTCATTCCATGCCGTTAAGAACTTAACAACTGCAGAAGGTGGATGTATTACATGGAATCCAGCAAACGAATTGGATTCTGAAGCAATGTATAAAGAATTCCAAGTGTACTCATTACACGGACAAACAAAAGACGCTTTAGCAAAAATCAAACCGGGTTCTTGGGAATACGATATTGTTATCCCAGGATTCAAATGCAATATGCCAGATATTATGGCTGCAATCGGTTTAGCGCAATTAGAACGTTACCCACAATTATTGGAACGCAGAAAAGAGATCGTACGTCATCTTGATAAAGGATTATCTGCGGATAAACGTATCCAAGTGTTACCTCACGAAGGTAAAGATTATGAATCTTCACGTCACTTATATATCACTCGTGTTCAAGGTGCAAGCTATGACCAACGTGGAGAAATCATTACAAAAATGGCGGAACGTGGCGTTTCATGTAACGTTCACTACAAACCACTTCCATTATTAACGGCTTACCAAAATATGGGATTCCGTATGGAAGATTATCCAAATGCTTACCGCTTCTTTGAAAATGAAGTGACTCTTCCATTGCATGGATTACTTAGTGATGAAGATGTGGACTACATTATTCAAAATTATTTAGAAGTGATTCAAGAAGTACTTGGATAGTCAGGAGAGGATATTTAAATGAATAATCGATTAAAAATTTTATTATTATTCATCGTGGACTCGCTACTTGTTGTTGGATCAGTATTTTTAGGATTTCGATTAGTAACAGAAGGGTTAATTCGTAATATTCACGGATTAACAATTACAGCGATTTTATCGTTAGTAGCCTATTATGTGTTCTCATATTTCTTCAATCTTTATTGGAGAGATTGGGAATACGCAAGTGTGTACGAAGTTATTACTGTCGTAAAATGTGTCTCAGCAACTGTTATTGTTTCAACAATTTCAGGGATAGCGTTCTTCGATACAAAAGTAACGTGGCAATTCCTAATTGTTTGCTGGTTATTACTAGTGATTTCAATCGGTGGAGTTCGTCTTTCAATGCGTGTTTTCCGTGAATTCTTTGCGGATAGTAGCGTCATGGAAAATGCAAAACCAACATTAATCGTTGGGGCTGGTGCTGCCGGAACATTATTAGTTCGTCAAATGCTTATGCATCCTGCAATGCGTATGGATCCAATTGCCTTTGTCGACGATGACCCAGAAAAACTACGTAAAGATATTTATGGAGTTCGTATTTTAGGAGCGATTAAAGATATCGAACGTATTGTAGATACAATGGGAATTACGAAAGTCGTTATTGCGATGCCATCACTTCCAATCAAGAAATTAAATGAAGTGTACGATGTGGCTCGTAAGACGGGTGCTGAATGTGTAATCTTACCAAATATTGACGATGTCATGAGCGGGAACTTACACGTACAACAACTAAGAAATGTTGAAATTGAAGACTTATTAGGTCGTGATCCAGTTCAATTGGATCAAACGATGATTGAAAAACAACTTCGTGGCAAGAAGATTCTTGTAACGGGTGCAGGTGGTTCAATCGGTTCAGAAATTTGCCGTCAAGTGGCTAAATTCAAACCAAAAGAAATCGTAATTTTAGGGCATGGTGAAAATAGTATTTATCAACTGAATATGGAATTAGTTGGTAAATATTCTCAACACTTCACGATTACACCGGTGATTGCTGATGTGCAAGACCGCAAACGTATCTTTGAAGTGATGGATAAATACAAACCAGATGTGGTTTACCATGCTGCTGCGCATAAACACGTACCTTTAATGGAATTGAACCCTCGTGAAGCGGTGAAAAACAATATTCTTGGTACAAGAAATGTGGCTGAAGCAGCAAGCCATGCACGTGTAAAAGCATTCGTAATGGTATCAACAGACAAAGCAGTTAACCCACCAAATATTATGGGTGCAACAAAACGTCTTTGCGAAATGATTGTGCAAGATATGGCGACACGTAGCGAGTATACAAAATTCGTTGCGGTTCGTTTCGGGAATGTATTAGGGTCACGTGGTTCAGTAATTCCGCTCTTCAAGAAGCAAATTGCTGAAGGGGGACCAATTACAGTTACTCACCCGGATATCGTACGTTACTTTATGACGATTCCGGAAGCTGCTCAATTAGTAATCCAAGCTGGAGCTCTTGCTCGTGGCGGGGAAATCTTCGTACTCGATATGGGACAACCCGTGAAGATTGTAGACTTAGCGAAGAACTTAATTCGTCTTTCGGGATATGATGAAGGGGATATCGAGATTAAGTTTACTGGATTACGTCCTGGAGAGAAGATGTATGAAGAGTTACTGAACGAAGGAGAAGTAAATCCAAAACAAGTCTTTCCTAAGATTCATATTGGAATTGCGGACAATTCTAAAATTAATCGCGTGTATAATTTTATTGAAAACTTCGAAAGCTATACAGATCAACAATTACACGATGAATTGATTGATATTGCGAATAAAAAGAAATAAAATGAAAAGGATTGGGATAGTTATCTCAATCCTTTTATCATATATAAAGAGGTGGAAAAATGTTAGTTTCCGTAAATATTAGTGCCTATAATGAGCAAGATTACTTGCCTGAAATTTTTGAAAGTTTAAAAAATCAAACGTATCCATTAAAAAATATTGAAGTAGTACTAGTGAATGCAATGTCTACAGACAATACTCGTGCGTTAATGGATCAATTTAAAGCAGAAAATGAGCATTTATTTTATGGTGTGAAGATTCTTGATAATCCAAGAAAAACATTAAATACAGGGTTGAACTTAGGATTTAAAAACTCAGATGGTGATTGCTATTTAAAAGTAGATGCACACTCACAAATTCCTACAAACTTTATCGAAGCCAATGTCAAAGTGATTGAGTCGGGGCAAAAAGTTTGTGGGGGTAAAAGACCAACTATTGTCCAAGCAGAAGATGATTTTTCAAAAACATTACATATTGTAGAAGAGTCTGCCCTTGGAAGTAGTATCGCCAACTACAGAAAAGGAGACACAAGCCGCTATGTAGATTCTGTATTCCAAGGAATGTATCACAAAGATGTAGTCGATACGGTAGGTTATTTTGACGAAAAATTAACGCGTACAGAAGATAACGAATATCACTATCGTATTCGTAAAAACGGATTTAAAATTTGGTACGATACATCAATTGAGTCCTTCCAATATATTCGTCCAACCTTTACAAAAATGATTCAACAAAAATTTGCGAACGGCTATTGGATTGGTTTAACCTCTCATGTTTGCCGAGATTCCTTATCATTATTCCATTTCGGACCAGGTGTATTTGTGGTGACTTTACTTGTATTAATGATGTTGACGCCAATTAGTTTTGTACCATTATTTACAGTGTTTGGTCTCTATTTATTGGCAGTTTTAGGATTGTCTGTTTTTGAAATTTCTAAGCAAAAATTCAATCCAACATTACTACTAATTCCATTCATTATGATTGCCATTCACTTTGCATATGGTATTGGAACGATTAAAGGATGGATCTTTGGTTTTGAATTTAAAAAAGAGTATTTTGACTCAGAAGATAAATCTTAAAATTCCTATAAATACTCATGAATTCAAGCAAATCTATGGTATAATAAACTGATTGTATAGTTATTGGAGTGGAATGAATGAGAGTAAATGAAGAAAAAATTTCAAATAGAAGAAAACAAAGAAATAATCAAAAAATAAGGAGAGTTATTTTAACGGTCTTACTGGCTTTGGGCGCTGTAATTATCGCAGGTGCTGCTTATGCATGGAGTCGTATTTCTAAAGCGGAAGATGCGATTCATCAAAAGGTAGAAACCGTCCAATTACGTGAGAAAGAATTAACAGACGATAGCAGTTTTTCGGTTCTTCTATTAGGAATTGATAATGGAGCGTATGGTCGTGATACGGAAGTAGGTCGTTCAGATACGATGCTTCTTGTTACGGTAAATCCAAAACTAAAGAAAACCACAATGATTAGTATTCCTCGTGATTCTTATACTGAAATTATCGGATATGGTACTTTTGACAAGATTAACCATGCGTATGCGTTTGGGAAAGAACAATTCTCAATTAACAGTGTACAAAATATGCTGAACGTTCCAATTGACTACTATGTAACTGTAGATATGCATGGATTGATGGGTCTTGTTGATGCAGTGGGTGGATTAGAAATTACCCCAGCGTTAACATTTACGTATGAAGATGAGTCATTTACTGAAGGGGTTACACGTCATGTAGACGGGGAAGCCGCACTTCGTTACGCTCGTATGCGTTATGATGACCCAGAAGGAGATACAGGCCGTCAAAAACGTCAACAATATGTAATTCAAAAATTAGTTGAAAAATTATTGACTTTAGGTTCTGTAACGAAATACGAAGAAATTCTCAAAACATTAGAAAACTCTGTAAAAACAAACTTTACAGTAGAAAAATTATTCCAAATTGCTCAAACGCATAAAGAAGCTCTCCAACATTTTGAATCGGATACGATTAATGGGGATGGATCGATGATCAATGGAATTTATTACTTTGTCATTCCAGAAGCAGAAAAAATTCGTGTTTCAAATGTCATCAGAAAATCTCTTGATTTAGAAGAAATTACTGAATTGAAACATATCGAGACAAAAGAAACGCAGTCATCAGTCAATATTGAGCAAAATGCTCCACAAAATAATTCGAACGTACAAGAACAAGGGGATACTTACGTAGAACCAAATGTAACGCCAAATTATAACAATAGTTACAATAATAACAATTACAATAACAACAGTAATGATGATGACGACTATGTTGCACCGACAAATCCATCTAATAATGGTAGCGGAAGTAGTGCTGTGACACCAACAGCACCAGCAACTCAGGCATCACAAGCGACGGCTGCGCCAGAGCAACCGCAGCCTGTACAACCGACGCGATCAGCTCCTACAACCCAAGGGCCTGTTGCGCCAACACAACCTACACAAAAACAAAACCCTTAAAAGTATTGGAGTGTAAATATGAACGAATCAAATGAATGGACCCGACAAGGGAGACGTCAAGAAAAGAAAAAGAAACGTGGACGTATTGGTTTCATTTTAATTCTGTTACTAGCTATTATTGCAGTAGTGGGAACTTACTACGCAAGTCGAATTAACCATACGATTAACACGATTACTCAAGATGTCGGAAACCGTACAGAGCAAGAAGCAAACGACATTATTAAAAACGCAAAACCAATTAACATATTATTATTAGGGATTGATAATGGCGCGTATGGACGTACGGAAGAAGATGGACGTTCAGATACGATGCTACTATTAACCGTTAATCCATCAATGAAGAAATCTCAATTATTGAGTCTGCCTCGTGATACTTACACTGAAATCGTAGGAACGGGTGGTTATGATAAATTGAACCACGCTTTTGCTTATGGAAAGGCCCCAATGGTTATTAATTCAGTTGAGAAGATGTTAGATACAACGATTGACTTCTATGTGCAAATTAACATGGAAGGGTTAATGGAATTCGTCGACGCTGTCGGTGGAATTGAAGTGACAAGTCCACTTACATTTACGTACGAAGGCCGTTCTTTCGTTGAAGGAAAGACTGAACTGCTTGATGGTGAAAGTGCCTTACGTTTTGCACGTATGCGTTATGACGATCCAGAAGGAGATACAGGACGTCAAAAACGTCAACGTATCGTTATCGAGGAACTCGTTAAGAAATTGATGACATTTAATTCTGTTACAAACTTCGAGCAATTATTGAATGCGGTAAGTAAAAACGTGAAAACGGACTTGCCAATTGGACAAGTGATGGCCCTTAAAAACACATATGGTCCTGCCATCGCAGGAAATAATTTATCACAAACATTTATCGAAGAAAGACAGTTATTATTAACAAACAATGCAGGAGAGCAAATTTATTACTCTTATGCAACGGATGAAGTGTTACTTGGAGTAAGTAATTCGATTCGTAAATTAATGGGACAACCAACTGTTCAAACATATCCATTACTACAACAAAGAGAAGATTTATATTATTTAACAACTCCTTAATAGGGGAAATAAGAGGTGTATAAAATGATTTATGCTGGGATTTTAGCCGGTGGAACCGGAACTCGTATGGGAATCCAAGAAATGCCAAAACAATTTTTACCATTAGGAAACAAACCAATTATTATTCACACAGTCGAAAAATTCTTGTTTGTTCCAGATGTAGATGTTGTCTATGTAGCGGTTCATCCAAACTGGGTAAGCTACTTCAATGATTTATTAGATAAACATATTTTAACGAACAAGGACAAAATCCGTGTCGTTAGCGGTGGTGGAAATCGTAATGATAGCATCTTAAGTATTATTGCGGACATCAAAAATAGCGGATCGTTTTCACCTGAAGATGTGTTGATTACACATGATGCAGTGCGTCCGTTTGTTTCTTATCGCATGATTGTTGATAATATCGAAGCGATGAAACACTATGATGTAGCGGATACTGTAGTGATGGCCAATGATACAATTGTGGAATCGATTGATGGCAAAGTCATTTCTTCTATTCCAAACAGAACACATATGTATCAAGGACAAACACCTCAAACATTCAAAATTCAAGCCTTTACTGACTTGTATGATAGCCTTACAGATGATGTCAAAGAAATTTTGACCGATGCTTGTAAAGTATTCGTGGTTAACGATGTGAAAGTAGCTCTTGTCGAGGGTGAATACTCAAACATTAAAATCACAACAGTAACAGATTTGAAAATTGCGCAAGCGATGTTAGGAGAGATTTAAAATGATTAATCGAGTGTATCAACTCATTCGTCCATCGTTTTTCTCAATTAAATATGAAGATGTGTCATTTTATGAAGAAGATACTGTGGTGGTTCGACCAAACTACTTAGCTTTGTGTCACGCCGACCAACGTTACTTCCAAGGAACACGTCCTGCTAAAATTTTGCAGAAGAAATTACCAATGGCATTGATTCATGAATGTTGTGGGATTGTTGTTGCGGACCCAACAGGAACCTATAAACCAGGCGATCATGTGGTGATGATTCCAAACCAACCACCACGTGATTTTGACCAGGAGACAGAGTTCTATGAGAACTATGTGAATGGAACATACTTCCGTTCAAGTGGCCATGATGGATTCATGCGTGAATTCGTGACAATTCCAATCGACCGTGTTGTGAAATACGAAGATGTTCCAGATAAAGTCGCTGCTATTTCTGAATTCGTTTCAGTTGGGGTTCACGGATTACGTCGTTTTGACAAAGTAGCGCATAGCCGTCGTAATCGTATCGTCGTATGGGGCTCAGGAAGTTTAGCATATGTTGTAGCAACGATTGCCAAAGCGAAATTCCCAGAGTCAACGATTATTATTGTAGGTAAAGATCCTGAAAAATTACGTCTATTCTCATTCGTAGATGAAGTATATGATGTGAGCAATCTTCCAGAAGACTTTACATTCGATCATGCGATTGAATGTGTGGGAGGAAGCGGAACTCAAGATGCATACCGTGAGATTATCCGTCATATTCAACCTCAAGGTACGGTTGTTATGATGGGGGTTAGCGAGTTCGAAGTACCATTAAACACACGTGACATTCTTGAAAAAGGATTGACTTGGGTTGGAAGCTCTCGATCAGGTCGCAAGGACTTTGAAGAGGCAGTTCAATTCATGGCAGATTCGAAAGTACATGCACGTTTGAACTTAATTATTTTTGAATCAAATCCAATCCAAGAAATGAAAGACATTTATCATTTCTTCGAGGAAGACAAATTAACGCCATTTAAAACAGTGGCTAAATGGGATATTTAGAAAGTGAGGAAAACATGGAACCATTACAAGAGAAATGTTTAGAAATGGCTGAATACTTTGTGTCATTTTGTAAGCAACATGAATTATTATGTTATTTATGCGGTGGTGGGGCCATTGGAGCACTTCGCCATAAAGGCTTTATCCCTTGGGATGATGATTTAGATTTCTTTATGCCACGAAAAGATTATGAAAAACTGATTGAATTGTGGCCAAAAGAAGCAGATGGGCGTTATGTGATGTCAAACAGTGACGAACATTACTTAGACCGTAATTTGTTTGTGACAATTCGTGATAAAGAAACGACTTGCGTGAAACCTTATCAAGCGGACTTAGACGTACCGCATGGTTTAGCAATTGATATCCTGCCGCTAGATTATTATCCAAAATCAGAATCAGCACGTAAAAAACAAGTTCGTTGGGCATTGATTTACTCATTGTTCCGCGCGCAAACAATTCCTGAAAAACATGGTGGATTGATGAAGTGGGGAAGCTTATTCTTATTAGGATTAGTCCCAACACGTTCATTACGCTATAAAATTTGGAGCAAGGCGCAACGTGAGATGACAAAGTACACGCGTGAAGAAAGTGATGGAATCACAGAACTTTGTGCAGGGCCTGGATACATGAAGAATAAATATCCAATCGAAAGCTTTGAATCAGCGCTATTTGTACCATTTGAACAAACGGAAATGCCAATTCCAGTTGGATACGATGCTTACTTAAAAACAGCATTTGGTGATTATATGACACCACCTCCAGCAGATAAGCAGGTAGCGCATCATGATGCATTATTTGTCGATCTTGAAAATGGATACGAGAAGTATAAAGGGGAGTATTATGGAACCAAAAATTAGTATCATTGTTCCAGTATACAACGTTGAACAATATCTAGAACGTTGTGTGGAATCAATTTTAAAACAGACAATGACTAATTTTGAATTGATTCTTATTAATGATGGTTCTAGTGATAACAGTGGACAATTATGTGATGAGTTGTCACGTAAAGATACTCGTATTCGAGTGCTTCATATCCAAAATGGAGGAGTCTCTAATGCAAGAAATTTAGGAATCCAGTCATCGAGAGGTGAGTGGATTTCGTTTATCGATAGTGATGATTTTGTTACGGAAGATTATTTAGAAACCCTACTACAACCTGTTGAAACAGATGAAACAATCGGTTTTTCTATCGGGAAATTACATCATATCCAAAATGGAGTTGTGACAGCATTACCTGAAACAAGTAGTGAATTAAATGTTTGGGATACAGAACAGACACTTAAAGAACTATTAACGACAGAAAAAACATCATTTTTCCCTGTCGCAAAACTATTTCGTAAGAGTCTAATTCAAGACCATCAGTTTAATACGAAATATCATCTTGCAGAAGATGCGTTATTCTTAACAGAATTATTAATTCAATCAAAATGCAATGCAGTTTTTGTTGATAAACCAATTTACTTTTACGATCATCGTGAGGGAAGTGCAACGACATCAGTCAATCAGTATGTTTTTGATACAGTTACTGTGTATCAAGAAATTATTGCAATGGTCAAGAAAGAATTTCCAAAATTGCAACCGGAATTGAATAATCGTGAATATTGGTCTTATATTACTGTATACGATAAGTTGATTTTCGCGAATAATAAGCAGTTTACTGAGAAAGAAAAAGAATATAGAAGATGGATTCTAAAGCATAAAAAAGAAATAATGAAAGATCAATATTTTACGAAATTTAGAAAAATTGCTATTGTATTCTTATGTATTTCGCCAATTCTTTATAAGAAAATTGTTGAGTTGAAAAAGTAGTAAATAAAGGAGTTAAAAATGAGTTTTTCAAAAATTAATGATTACTTGGAAAAGTATAAAGTGGGGGTAGCCTATTCATTTATCCTCGTTTCTATTTTAAGTATGAGTTCTCTTATTTATAAAGTGGCAAATCCAATTTATAAAGGGTTATCTGCTTTAGTTTTCGTATTCATTTTAGTTTCCCTTTTAGGTGGCTTTAAGAAAATCAAGGCGGACGTAAAATTTTTAATATTATTTGGATTAGTTGCTGGAAGTCATTTGTTGTCAGCATTAGTGAATCGTTCAGGTAATTTTCTTGGAAATATCACGGAAGTTATTTTTATGGTTACGTATATTTTGTTATTTGTTATGTTAGAAGCAAAACAATTGCAGAAAGTATTTCAAATGACAGCTGTTACAGTTCAAGTTATATCTTTTCTATCTGCTTTATTTGCATTAATTTTATTTTTTGCAAGAGTATTAATCTTATTTAAAGTAGGAAATCGTTCTTATTCATATGGTGTTTTGAACGGAAGAGTTTGGGGTATTGTTAACCCTAATGCTAGTGCTATTTTTACCTACATTAGTATTGTTTTAGCTCTTTATTTAATACATCAAGGACATAAATATTCGGTGTATTTCAAAGTTAACAACATCATTCAAGTAATTTATTTTGCTTTGATGCAAAGTCGCGGTGCACTACTATCATTACTATTAATGATTGGATTATATTTTGCTTTTGTCGCAAGAGGAAAACTTGCTAAAAGATTCATTGCCTTTCTAACTGTTGCCATCCTAGTCTTTGGTACAAATGTAGGGATTAGTTTTGCTGCTTCAAAATATATAACTTCTAGTCGAGCAACTGTTTTTAATTTTGATAAAACTACAAAAATATCAGATAATGCATCTTCATCTTCAGAGGTTGCTAATGAATTGCACTTAATTGAGACAACACCAAGTGGAAGAACGCATATTTGGAAAAGTGCATTGAAAATGGGAAGTGTAAAACCGGTATTCGGCTACGGTGTTCGAAATGTACCGAATTACTATTCTCAGTACTTTAGTAAATATGAAATTCAAAACTCATTAATTGGTGGTAATTTCCATAATATCTTTATTACCGTATTCGTAAGTTCTGGTATTGTGGGGTTAATTGCCTTTATGATGCTATTAGGATATATCATTCAACGTTTCGTAAGATACCTATTTATTTCGAAGAAAAATTCAGATAAATTAGTGATGATTCTATTCTTCGGAATGTTGTTAGGGCAATTGTTCGAAAGCCAAATTATGTATTCAACAAACTTCATTAACATTATGTTTTGGTTTGTTGCAGGTTATGGATTGATGATTTGTAACCGAGATGAGAAAATTCGCTATCAAGAAGTGACAGATGTCCAAGAAATTCAACAAATGGAACTAGGCATTATGGAATACATCCATGAAGTTTGCAATAAAATTGGAGTGAAGTACTTCTTAGCGTATGGAAGTTTGATTGGTGCAGTTCGCCATCAAGGATTTATTCCATGGGATGACGATATGGATATTTGTATGTTAAGAGATGACTATGAAAAACTCCAAGATTATTTAATTGCAAATCCTTCTGAACGTTATCAAGTGATGTCATATAAGAACAATCGTAATTATGTTTATCCATTTATGAAAGTGATGGACAATCAAACATATCTAATTGAAGAAGATGTTCGTATCGATTCAAATATGGGGATTTACGTTGATATTTTCCCAGTGGATGGATATGAAGATGATCAAGCATTTAAAGATAAAATGACAACGATTATTAAAAAGCGTCAATTAAGTTGTTATACATTCAAAGGAATTACGAATAAGAACAGCTTTATCAATTCCCTTATTCGCTATGCTTCTGTTATCGCATTTTATTTCACAGATACAAATAAATATGTGAAGCAAATTGACGAACTGGCTAAAACAAGAAAAGTTGAAGATTATGAGCTCGTTGATTATCTGATTTACAAAGATATGAATAAGCCAGTATGGAAACGCGAATGGTTGAAAGATGTAACGGTTGGTCATTTTGAAGGAAGGGATTTTCTAATTCCTGTAAACTTCCATGAACTTCTAACTTCAGACTACGGTAATTATATGCAATTCCCTCCAGTTGAACAGCAAGTTTCTCATCATGATTTTAGATTGTGGAAAATAGTGGAAGAAAAATAAAAAAAGAGGTTTATATGAAGAATATTAAGCTGAACGCATTAACGAATATGCTTGTGCGAATACTGAATATTGTCTTTCCTCTAATCACGGGACCGTATATTTCGCGTGTGCTGAGTAAGGAGGATTTTGGTAATTTTAACGTTGCCAATACAATATTAAATTTATTTATTCCGTTCGCTACGCTTGGAATTTACAATTACGGGATGCGTGAGATTAGTAAAGTAAAGAATGATCGAGACAAGATTAATAAGGTATTCAGTCAGCTCTTTTATATTTCACTAATCTGTACGATTGCGACTACAATAATTTATTATATTTATGTTAGTTTCACGATTGAAACGCCAGATTTAAGATATTTATACTACATTTTAGGGGTTCAATTATTCTCTCAATTATTTTATATTGAGTGGTTAAACGAGGCTTTTGAAAACTATAAATTTATTTTTTATAAGACTTTAGTGATTCGTATCCTAATGCTAGTGGCGGTCTTCATGTTCGTTAAGAAAGCAGAGGACATCATTCCGTATACGATTGTCATGTCTGTAATTACGTTAATAAATTTCCTTGCAAGTTTTGTATGGATCAAACGAGAAGTCAAATTTGTTAGGGTTCATGCAAAAGACATGATGAAAATGATGAGTCCATTATTTGCAGTATTATTAATTGCAAATGCGAATATGTTGTATACGTATTTGGACCAAATTTTCTTATCTAAAATCGGTATTGTAGAAAATGTTACTTACTATGTTACGGGATATAATATTGCAACCCTTTTGGCAAGAGTCGTTAGTGGAGCCGTGAGTGTGAGTGTTCCAAGGCTTGGCTACTATCTTGGAATAGGGGATAGAAAAGCTTATCAAGATTTGGTAAATAAAGGAAGTCAAGCCTTTTTCTTCTTCCTTGTTCCTATCTGTGTTGGGTTAGCGTCCGTCGGAATACCAGTAACTTTATTATACGGTGGAGAAAAATACTTTTTTGCTGGAATGTGTACAGTGCTCTTTGCCATTCGTACAATCGGTTGGGCATTAGAAATTATTTTCGGAACACAAGTTATTCTTGTAAATGGTTATGAGGAGAGATTAACCATTCTTTATTTCGTCGGTGGTGGAATTAACTTGTTGCTAAATAGTGTCTTATTCTTTACGGGAGTTACAGCTCCAGAGTATTACATTATTACGACAATGGCAGCAGAAATTGTTTTATTACTGCTAGAATATGTGTTTATTCGAAATATGGAATTGGTACATGTAAAACCAATACTGCATATGCTTAAGAGATATATTGTTTTATCATTAGGTTTTGTCCCAATTGCATTTGTTGTAAATCATTTTGTTCCTTATGGACAAGTAGTGGATAAACAATTATTACTAAACATTGGTTTGACGGTCATTAGTTCAGTAATTTATTATCTAATTGCTTTGGCGATTGCAAAAGATGATTTATATCAATCAATTTTAAAAGGTGTTTTATCAAAATTAAAAATAGGAGCTAAATCATGACAAAAGAAAGAGTAATGAGTTTAGATGAAATTAAAGAGGTAGAATTGAATATCTTAAAATATTTACATGAACTTTGCGAAAAACATGATATTAAATATTTTATAGATTTTGGTTCGTTGTTAGGGGCTGTTCGTCATGGTGGATTTATTCCATGGGATGATGATACAGATATTTCATTAGCACGTGATGAATTTGAACGTTTATACGAAGTCCTTGTAAAAGAACAACATCCATATTATCGTTTGATTTCATTTAGAGAAACACCAGGATATCCATTTAGCTATATGAGAGTTTATGACATTCGTACTCGTCGTGACGCTGAGCTAATTGATAAGAGTGTTGTGTTAGGCACTTGTGTGGATATTTTCCCATATGATGGGGTAGTCACAGAAGAAGCTGACCGTAAAAAAATGAAACAGTACAAAAACTTCTTACGACTTTCATCTTTAAATTTCAAAGGAATTGAAATTACGAATGGTGGTTTAAAAAATATTCCGCGATATATTGCATCGGCTATTTTCAGATTTACTTCTCCTCAAATGTGGAATTTTAAGATTGAGGAATTGGCAAAAAAATATAGCGGAGATAATTCTTCTGATTTTGCATGTACAGTATATGATTCTTACTATCCGAAAGGAATCAAGAAAGAATGGTTGTATGATACAATTGATATGGCGTATGAAGATACAGTTCTAAAAGTTCCAAGAAAGTATCATGAAATTCTCGTTTATGAATTCGGAGAAGATTATATGACACCACCTCCAGCAACGCAGCAAGTAGCGGGTGAAGCTAAGAACTATTGGATTGGTGAATAAGATTAAAAATCATCACAAGAAACCATATAATATAAGAAATACCGATTGGAGATTCCAATCGGTATTTCGTTTATTTATAGTTCATTGCAGTTAAGGCTACTTGTAAGATGATAGCGCCGAGTGTACCGATTAACATTAATACGGCTACAACACGTGTAATTTTTTCAACTGTTGAAAGATTACGTTTTTTCTTTGCCAACAAAATCGCTCCTTTTTTCTTTGCTCGGTAATAGTTTACCGTAAATCGATGTGAATTACTAGAGTTAAATGTTAAAAGGTTTTCTAAGAGTGAAAATGAGTGAAATGAAAAAGAGCTTTAGTAAAAGAAAAGCATTC
>CAJZJI010000002.1 GCA_916049935.1 uncultured Streptococcus sp.
CGCTTTTTGCAGTGGCAGGATATGTTTTCATACCGCTAATGACATTGATTTTCTTGCCGACAATGATGGAATGGTCTTTGTATTCTTCCATGAAATCTCGCTTGCCAGCGTTGATATCTTCATAACATTGATTCCATTCTTTAAGGAAACGAGCGACGAATTCATTGCGGCTGAAACCATCTGGAATCTCTTGCGGAGAAAAGAGGGAACCGATAATGGATTTTAAATCCTCTGGAATAATAGCATCATCGATATGCAAGTTAATTCCCATTCCGACAATCAGTGCATCGACCTTCTGAGCTTCAATATTCGTCACGGCTTCTGTTAAGATACCGGCAATCTTTTTATCGTGAAAATAGAGGTCGTTCACCCATTTAATCCCAATTTTTTCATGGATAAAGGATTCCACCGCTCGTGTTGCGGCAACGGCCGTAGCACAAGTGATCAGCGAAATGCTGTCCAAGTCACCTTCTGGGAAAATGCAGATACTCATATAAAGTCCAGATTTTGGTGGAGAGAGGAATGTTCTTCCTAGTCGTCCACGACCTGCCGTTTGCTCTTCTGCAATAAAGAAGGTTGGGACTCTTGAGCCTGATGCGCCGTAAGTTTTAGCTAAATCATTGGTTGAAGTAGTTGTTTCAAAAACTTGAATATCCCAATCTTGAAGAGCCTCTCCCAAATGAGTGCGAATGCCTTCAAGGGTTAACAAATCCGTTTGTCTAGATAATTGATAACCAACCTTTGTGCTTGAGGTAATCTCATAGCCATCTTTTTTTAATTGCTGGATGGCTTTCCATACAGCCGTACGAGAAAGATTCAGTTGTTCTGCGATATCTTGTCCTGAAAGAGGTTTGTCCACGGTACTATATAATAGACGTAAAACGTCCTGTTTAGTGCTCATAATATCCTCCTTTCGTCAGTATTCATGTTCCTAAGTGTAACAGATTTGAAACGATTGTCAACTATTGAATTTTTAAAGGTTAACAATAGATGCAAACGATTAAAAGATAGCGGATTCTACTGTGAACATGGTATAATAATTGAGAACATTTAGTGAAAGGAATTTGAGTATGAAAAAATTAGTCATTAACGGCGGTAAACCACTTAAAGGGGAAGTTACCATTAGTGGAGCTAAAAACAGTACAGTAGCTTTAATTCCGGCTGCTATTATCGCAAATGAACCAGTCGTATTAGAGGGTGTCCCTGAGATTCAGGACGTAGATGCCTTAATTGAAATTTTGAATGATTTTAACGTAAAAACAGAATTCGTTGATGGAACGTTAACCATCGACCCAAGAGAAATGAAATCTATCCCAATGCCAAAAGGGAAAATCCAAAGCATGCGTGCTTCTTATTATTTTATGGGAGCAACTCTTGCTAAATTTGGGGAAGGGGTTGTTGGACTTCCAGGTGGCTGCTTCTTAGGCCCTCGTCCAATTGACCAACATTTAAAAGGTTTCAAAGCGCTTGGTGCTGATGTGAGAGACCATGATGGTGCTATCTACTTATCTACTGGCGAAGAAGGCTTAGTGGGTACGAAAATTTATATGGACGTTGTGTCTGTTGGTGCGACAATTAATGTATTGCTAGCATCTGTTCGTGCAAAAGGAAAAACGATTATCGAAAATGCAGCGCGTGAACCTGAAATTATCGATGTAGTAAACTTATTAAATAAAATGGGTGCCAATATTAAAGGTGCAGGAACAAGCATCATTCGTGTGGAAGGTGTGGAAAGCTTACATGGATGTACGCATACCATTATTCCAGACCGTATTGAAGCAGGAACGTATTTATCAATTGCGGCAGCAGTTGGTGAGGGAGTTCGTGTGAAAAACGTGATTTTCGAACACTTAGAAAGCCTGATTGCGAAAATGAACGAAATGGGCGTGAAGATGGAAGTTGGCGAAGACGATATTTATGTTTTTCCGACAAATGAGTTAAAAGCTGTAAACATCAAAACAATGCCTTATCCAGGTTTTGCGACAGACTTGCAACAAACCATCACACCGCTCTTTAGTAAAGCAACAGGAACAGCCATGGTTGTCGATACAATTTATCCAAAACGTGTCGGTCACGTGCCAGAATTAAATCGCATGGGCGCTCGTGGAAAAGTCATCGAAGATATCATTACATTTGAAGGGCCAACACCATTAGTTGGTGCCGAAGTGGCGGCTAGCGATCTTCGTGCGGGAGCTGGACTTGTGGTAGCTGGTTTAATGGCTGAAGGAACAACGAAGATTTCAAATATCGGACATATCCTACGTGGTTATTCAAATATCGTTGAAAAACTACAAGCATTAGGTGCCAATATTTCGATGATTGAAGAGTAAGAAGGGGCATTATGTCAGAACAAGTGGAAACTGTAACGCTACAAAGCTTACAAGAAAAAACTTTAAAAGAGATGTACGGCTTTGCCAAACATTATAAAATTCCTTATTACGGTCAAATGAATAAAAAGGAATTGGCGCTTGCGATTCTTCGTGCTCAAGAAGAAGCTACTGGATTTTTCCAAGTGGAAGGTGTCTTAGACATTAACCGCGCAGAAGGCTTTGGATTCCTAAGACCGATTAACTATTCAAGCAGTCAGGAAGATATTTATATTTCTTCTTCGCAAATTCGCCGTTTCGACCTTCGAAATGGGGACCTTGTGAGTGGGACAGCACGTCCGCCACGTCAAGGTGAGAAGTTTAATGGGTTGATGCAAGTTGGATTCGTGAATGGAAAGGATCCTGAAGAAGCCAAAGAGCGTGACCATTTCCCAGGGCTTACACCTTTGTATCCTGAAAAGCAAATGGTGCTAGAAACCACACGTGGTCGCATCGCTTCTCGTATGTTGGATTTAATTTGTCCGATTGGTTTTGGACAACGTGGGCTTATCGTAGCTCCGCCAAAAGCAGGGAAGACAAGCTTGCTAAAAGAAATCGCTAATGGAATTACAACAAATTATCCAGAAGCGGAATTGATTATTTTACTCATCGATGAACGACCTGAAGAGGTAACGGACATCGAGAGAACTGTGGATGCGGAAGTGGTGTATTCTACATTTGACCAGCTTCCAGAAAACCACATTAAGATTAGTGAACTAGTATTGGAACGTGCGCTACGTCTTGTAGAAGATGGACGTGACGTGATTATCTTGATGGATAGCCTCACACGTCTTGCTCGTGCCTATAACTTAACGATTCCACCTTCAGGAAGAACGTTGAGCGGTGGGATTGACCCCGCTGCCTTATACCGTCCGAAGAAATTCTTTGGTTCTGCCAGAAATATTGAAGAGGGCGGAAGCTTAACGATTCTTGCCACAGCATTAGTGGAAACAGGAAGCCGTATGGATGATGTGATTTATGAAGAGTTCAAAGGAACGGGTAATTCAGAAATCCATCTCTCGAGAGAACTTGCTGAAAGAAGAGTATTTCCAGCGATTGATGTGAAACGTTCAGGTACTCGTAAAGAGGACATGCTCCTTTCACAAGAAACGCTAGAAGCCATTTGGAAAGTGCGTCATGCCATTAAAGGAGACGGACTTGAAACGAGTGAACAACTCGTGAAGCAATTAAGAGAAACGAAATCGAATGCTGATTTCATTCGTCGACTTAGTTTATTAGATTAGAACTTAAATCCCTAAGAGTTTTCTTAGGGATTTTTATTTTTTCAAAAGGTTACAAAAGAAGATGAAAGGAGATTTCAAATAGGTTGCTCCTTGTGGTAAAATGGAAAAAGGAGTGATTTTACGTGAAAAAGAAAAAAGTAATCAAAACAAATGCAGTGCGAATGGTCGAACAAGCGAAAGTGCCATATGCCATTCATGAATATGATGTGGATACAGCACACCTTGATGCGATTCATGCAGCACAGGGAATGGGAATTCCCGTTGAGGAAGTATACAAAACCATCGTATTAACAGGCGATAAGACTGGACATTTAGTCGCTTGTATTGCGGCTCACCGAGAATTAGATTTAAAGACGATTGCGAAAGTTTCAGGAAATAAACGCGTAGAATTATTATCACTAGATAAACTGGAACCATTAACAGGATATGTACGCGGAGGATGTTCACCGATTGGAATGAAGAAGAAATTTCCAACCTTCATCGAGCATCATGCGATGGAGCAAAAAACAATTCGTATCTCTGCGGGAAAACGTGGACTACAATTGGAGATTGCGCCACAGGATTTACAACAGTTAACACAAGCAACAGTATTCGAAAATCATCCAGATGAGGTGGAAGCATGAGTGAAGTAACGATTCTTCACATCAATGATATGCACTCGAATTTTCATTCCATAAAGACACAAACGCGCTTTATGAAGGAGCGGAGAGCCCAGCTTGAAAAAGAAGGGCAGAAGGTATTTGGAATCGATTTAGGAGACCTCATTGACCGTGTTCATCCACTGGTCGAAGCAGAGGACGGAAAGATTGCTGCAAGAGTGTTGAACGAAGAGCAAATCGATTTTGCGACCCTTGGAAATAACGAAGGGACGGCATACACACCGCTTGAATTAGAGGCGGCGTATGAAGGTCGCAAGTTCGAAGTCATTATTTCGAATGTCAAATGGGCAACAACTGGAGAAGTGCCTCCGTTTGCAAAAGAAGTTCATTTCGAAACAGTTGACGACTGCAGTATCGCCTTCATTGGACTAACGGCATCGTATCCAGAAAGCTATGGTCCAAATGGTTATTTGATTGAAGAGCCGATGGATGCGTTGAAGCGCCTAGTACCGATGCTTGCAGCAGGAGGTCATCAGATTATCTTGCTGTCTCATTTAGGAATTGAAATGGATCATCTGATTGCCGAAACTTATCCAGAAATTCAAGTGATTCTCGGGGCACATACGCATCATCTCTTTGAAGAAGGAAAATGGGTGAATCAAACTCTTCTAACAGGTGGATTTAAGTATGGCGCTTATATTGGCGAACTTCATTTGAAGACAGAAGGGAGTCGCTTGATTCCTCTTTCGGACAAAATGATCGCAGTAGAGGATTTAAAAGACGATTCGACTATTGACGAAGGTGAAGACCTTCGCCAAGAAGGAATTGCGCTCTTGAAAGAAGAAGTGGTACTCCCGCATATTCCTGCATATTCCGTAAAAGAACTAACTCTTCTCTCATTAGAAGCGATGACGAGACAAATTGGAGTTTCGGTAGCATTTACTTATACTGGACTTTTCGTAGTACCGTTTAAAGAAGGACCTCTCACAAAGTTCGATTTGCATGAATGTATGCCACATCCGATTCATTTGAACAAGAGTCGCTTTAGAGTTTCGGATTTCAAACAACTATTGCAAATTTTTGAAGAACAGCAGCCTGAATTACTAGAAAAAGCTATTCGTGGATATGGTTTTCGTGGTAAACTGTTTGGAGAGATCCTTTATACAGGATTCCAGTTCGCTAGTGGCGAAATCCTTATGGATGGAAGAAAGTTGGCAGACGATGAGTTCATTACGTTTGTTTGCCCAGACCATATGCGATTCGTTCCATTTTTCCCGATGATTGAAGAAAAAGGGGACAACGAAATTATTTATCCAGATTTACTAAGAACGATTATTGAAAAAGAATTAGTATTCAAAGAAAGGAAGAATCATGACTGAACAAAAAGCAGAAACACTTTCACAGGAATTAAGTCAAGTCTTAGAAGAGATTGTGACAACGCCTGAAGAAGAAGTGAAGCGTGCGGTAATGGTTGGAGATACAACCGTGATGATTGATGATGTGCATTATGAAATCGTCGAAGATTACCGTGACGGATTTAATATTGAAGCGTTAAACGAGCGCTATAATGATATTTTTGAGCGCTATGATTACATCGTTGGCGACTGGGGCCATGAAAAATTACGTTTGAAAGGTTTCTTCAAACATTCGCATAAATTGGCGACCCCAGACCGCGATATCGATTATTTACAAGAATATTTATTAGAATATTGCAATTTTGGGTGCCAATATTTCGTATTAGAAAGAGACCCAGAGGCGCAACATAAGCCAGTTGTGGAAGAAGAAAAACCACAACAACGTCCAAGACGAGACCGCAATAATCAACGTAAACGTCAAAACAATCAACGCAGAGAACATGTATTTAGTCCGGCGGATTTAGACAGTCCAGTCCGTTCAAATAATAAGCGTAAGTTTAAAGAGAAGTCTCAAAACCGTCAGAAGAAACGCAATAATGAGACAAATCAAAAGACGAAAAAAGATCAATCGTTTAACTTGAAAGAATTTATTCCGAAAGAAACGATGAAAGAAAAAGAATATGAAGGCAATAACTTCAAACCAAAACAAAAGAAATCTTCGCAACATTTCTCAATGAAAGAAGTGGAGAAACCAACAAGTAGCAAGGTGAAGAAGAGCCCTATGAAATCTACTCAGAAGAAAGGATTCCATATTCGAGAAAACCAACAAAGAGGTAACTAAATGTATAAAGCATATTTTATTGATTTAGATGGAACAATGTATCGCGGAAAAGACCGTATTCCAACGGCAGAAGCCTTTATTAAAAGATTGCAAGAAGCCAAGATTCCATTCCTATTTGTAACAAACAACGCTACAAAAACACCTGCACAAGTAGCTGAAAACTTACGTGTGAACTATGGCACTGAAGTTTCGGCAGACGAAGTGTATACAAGCGGTGTTGCGGCAGTGGATTACTTGAAGTCTCATTTCAACGTGAACCGTGTCATGGTCATCGGGGAAGAAGCGATTAAAAATCAAGTTGAAGCAGCTGGATATACGCTTGTTTCTGAAGAACCAGAAGTCGTGTTGCAGTCGCTTGACCGTAATGTGACATATAAAGACTTAGAAACAGCAACGCTTGCGATTCGTAATGGGGCAACTTATATCGTAACGAATATCGATTCAAACTTACCAAGCGAAAAAGGCCCAATTCCAGGGTCAGGTGCCATCACTGGTTTCTTAAAAGTGGCGACACAAGTAGAGCCGATTATTATTGGTAAACCAAGCAGCGTGATTATGGAGTCTGCGTTGGATTATTTAAACGCTAAATTCCCAGACAGTCATTTTACAAAAGAAGATATCGCAATGGTTGGAGATAACTACCAAACGGATATTCAAGCGGGCATTCAATACGGCATGGATACACTGATGGTATTAACAGGATTTTCAACACGCGAAGACTTAGAAAAAGTGGAAGAACAACCAACGCACTTGGTAGAGGATTTGAGTGAATGGACTATTTAACAAGAACTTACCGCGTGCCTAAGTGGATTACTTCCATCGCGCTATTCCTCTTCTTTTTAAGTTTAGGAATTACGTTTGTGATTTTCTTTGAGCCGATGTATCACTGGTCGATTGGTTGGTTTGGAGTGGAAAAGCTTACTGGTTACAGTGCAGATGTTCTTAAGATGAACTATCACGAACTCATTGGGTACTTAACGAACCCATTAAACGATACATTGAAGATGACTGATTTTCCAAGTTCAGAACAGGGATTATTCCACTTCTTCGAGGTAAAACGTCTCTTCTTTGTGAATTTTGCTGTACTGCTCGCATCAGGGCTTATCAGTTTCTTTGGCGTGAGATATTTACGACAAAGAAGACAAACATGGCAATTGCGTAGACCCATCAGATGGCTCGTATTAATTCCAGTTGTCGTTTGCTTTGCGATTGCGGCATTCTTCGATACGCTCTTTGTAAAGTTCCATCAAGTGTTCTTTAACAATGATGCGTGGATGTTCGATCCTAAAAATGACCCTATTATTTTAGCGTTGCCTGAAGAGTTCTTTATGCTATGCTTTGCCGTAGTATTCACCTTTTTATTGGTGGGGCTTTTAGGGACAAACGTTGCGATTAAGCGATTAAAAGAAATTTAAAACAGTAAGAAACGAGAAGCTTCTTTCAAAAAGGAAGAGTTCTCGTTTTTTTGTACCAAAAAAATCGCATATGAGCGGAATTTCACACAAAAAAATGGTATGATATAAGAGATGAACATTTAAAGGATTGAGGAGTGGAATAATGAAATTATCAATTGTCATCCCGTTTTATAACGAGGAAAATATGATTCAGAAAATGTATGACGCCTTAGTAGCAGAAATCAATAAAATTACTAAAGCGAAATTTGAAATTATTTTTATTAATGATGGTAGTAAAGACCGTACTTTTGAAAAAATGCTTGCGATCGCGGATAGTGATTCTCGCGTCAAATATATTAGTTTCAGCAGAAACTTTGGGAAAGAAGCTGGGACAATTGCAGGACTTGAATACGCAACAGGGGAAGCTGTCATTTTAATGGATGGAGACTTACAACATCCACCTGCACTTCTTCCACAAATGATTGAAGCGTATGAACAAGGATATGACGTTGTGAGTGCTCGTCGTACACGTACGGGTGAAAAGCCTCACCGTACTTTCTTAGCAAAACATTTCTATCGTCTTGCAAACAAAATGATGGATATCGAATTAATGGATGGAGTTTCTGAATTCCGTCTATTCAGCCGTAAAGCGGTCCGTGCCATTCTTTCATTACAAGAATACAACCGATTCTCTAAAGGGATTTTCTCTTGGATTGGTTTTAAAGAAAAAGTCATCGAATATGAAAACCAAGTTCGTACCGTTGGTGAAACAAAATACTCATTGAAGTTCTCATTAAACTATGCGATTCAAGGGATTTTATCGTTCAACGATAAACCGCTTCGTATGTGCATTAACTTCGGTTTATTCTGTTTATTAATCTCATTAGCTTACGTTCTTTGGACATTCGTTCAATACTTCGTGGCGCCGGATTCACTCGTGAGTGGATACTTCACAACGATTTTCTCTGTTGTGCTCTTTGGTGGAATTCAATTGATTTCTATTGGGGTATTAGGAGAGTACATCGGTAAGATTTACTACGAAGTGAAGAAACGTCCTCATTACTTAGTAGATGAAACGAATATGACGGTGAAAGGAGAGCAACATGACGACTAAGAAAAAGGTCTATTTAGCAAGCTTCCTTGCGCCGATGGTCATCATGTTTATCGCGTGGGCGATTGATGGCTTCTTCCCGTTTGGTGCAAGGTCGCTAATGGCGGTTGACTTTAATGCGCAGTACATCGGGCTCTACGCCTATTTCAAACATCTATTTTTGAACTGGGATTGGAGTAGCTTCTTCTATTCCTTCTCGAAATCAATTGGTGGAGGAATGCTTGGGATTTGGGGATTTAACTTATTAAGTCCATTTAACTTCCTATTCCTTTTCTTCTCTGAAGAAAACTTCCAATGGATTGTTCCTGTTGTTATCGCATTGCGTTACGGAACAATGGGACTTACGATGACGCATTTCCTTGTGAAGCGTTATGATGGCCTAAAGAAAAAAGCCTACTTACTTCCAATCGTAGCGACGATTTATGCCTTAAACGGATTTAACGTCAGCTACCAAATGAACCCAATTTTCTACGATGGCATGATTATGTTGCCACTAGTATTAATTGGGGTAGAACAAGTGCTTGATAATGAGTCTCCACGAGGCTATATCGGAATGCTTGCTCTAGCGCTATTTGTACACTTCTATATGGGTTATATGACATGTATTTTCGTAGTCATCTACGCATTATTCTATGTCATCCGTTCAAAAGAATTTACAAATATCAAAGTGATTTTTGAACGCATGTTAAAACTAGCTTGCGCTTCGATTATCGCAGTAGGGATGGTTGCGGCGATTCTATTGCCAATCATCATCAGTTTAGTTTCTACTAAGGGTGGTTTGCAAAACTCATTGAAATTTGAGTGGACATTGCAAATCA
Source organism: uncultured Streptococcus sp. (assembly GCA_916049935.1). Taxonomy (GTDB): domain Bacteria; phylum Bacillota; class Bacilli; order Lactobacillales; family Aerococcaceae; genus Granulicatella. The sequence goes on from CAJZJI010000002.1 coordinate 9,729, forward strand.
ATCCTTTAGAAATTTTATCGAAATTATTCCTTGGATCATTCGATAATGATTCATGGCCAGCAGGTCCAAACTTGCCAAACATTTATGTGGCGAGCTTCGGGATTTTAGGAACCATTTACTACTTTATCTCTAAGAAAATTACAAAATGGGGTAAGGTTGCAGCAGGATTCGTGCTTGTTGTTTTCCTAATCTCTTGTGCGCATGAATTTACAAGTAAATTATGGCATATGGGACAAAACCCAGCAGGCTTCTTCTACCGCTTCTCATGGATTATCGCGTTCTTCTTAGTGTACCTAGCTTACTTAAGCTTACGCGAAGTTGAACGATTTACCGCAAAAGAAGCAAGCATCTTATTTGTGGGAATGGCGATTATTTTTGGAATCGTTCAATTCCAAGAACATTCATTCTTAACCATTTGGCAACGTATTGCGACTCTTGGTATTTTCATGATTATGCTTTTTGTTCTGTTCTGGACAAAAGCGAAGAAACCATGGGCAGTGATTGCAGTATTGACGGCGGTTGAATTGACAGCTAATGCGGCCATTGTTCAGTCGCGTGTTGGATATACAGATGCGTATAAATACCACGATGCGGTTCTTCAATTGAAAGATGCCATCAATCCAATTCGTCCTGACGATACAGATTTCTACCGTATCAATAAGACATTTAACTTAAGTAAAAACGATCCATTTATGGTTGATTACCCAGGTTTATCAGTATTTAGTTCAAACTTGGAAAACAGTACGCGTGATTTATTTGACCGCTTAGGAAATAACGGGATTAACGCGACAACGTACTATCAAGGAACACCGCTGCAAGACGCGCTCTTCTCAGTGAAATACTTAGTGGCACCAAAACCAGTGTATACAAAAGAATATCCTGATACTTCGAAAATGTATGTATTCGGAAATATGGTAACGCGTAAAGATATTACGTCGAAAGAACCAGTGTACGAAGCAACAAGAACGAAGACGTATGAAACAGGATTAATCTTACCAATCGCTTATGGTGTGAATGATGCGACAGTGAATGTAAAACTGGAAAATCATCAACCAATTCAAAACCATAACAAGATTGTTCAAGCGATGGGAGCCACAAGTGAGAACTACTTAACGCTTTTAGCAGCCAACGAAGTGAAGTTGGATAATATGGAAGTTCCTGATTCTTCTAAACCAGAAACGTATAAACGCGTGGATTCATCAAAACCAGGAACAATTACGTATCATTTAGTACCGCAGTCTTCTGAAGATTACTGGGTATCGATTCCTCAAAAACTTTCTCACACGAATAAAAACAAAGTGAGAATTTTACTCAATGGAAATACGTATGACTTCCAAGATAAATTCCAACAAACACAACTTATTCAAGTGGCCCATGATTCACTTGGGAAAGCCGTTGATTTAACGATTGAAATTGACACAGATGACGAATACAACTTGTCAGGTTTACGCCTAGCACGTTCAAATAGTGCCTTAGTAAATCGCATGATTGAAGAGCGTCAACTTCAAGGAATGAAAGTCACTCATTGGGATGATAGTCATATTCAAGGGACTGTGAATATCACAGACGATAGCACATGGATGATGACAAGTATTCCATATGAAAAAGGCTGGACGGTTAAAGTGGATGGTCAAGTCGTTGGAACGGCTAAAGTTTGGGATAGTCTTCTTGCTTTCCAAATTACACCTGGTGAACATACGATTGAGATGACATACATGCCAGAAGGATTTATGGCAGGATTAGTGATTTCAATCTTATCAATTTGTATTTATGTGTTAGCCATTTATAAAAAATGGATTTAATTGAATAGGAGTAGACTATAATGACAATTTCAAAAATGAAATTAAAATATAGTTCGCTATTCTTCGTTCCATTTGTGGTGATGTTGGGGGTCTTCCTAAGTTTAGGATTGACCCCTTTTTCGCAAAATTCGATTCATAGTGGAGACTTTCTTTCTCAATATTTTCCGCTTTATATCGGATTGCATAAACTATTTTGGAGTGGAGATTTTAGTGGTCTATTTTGGTCCTTCGAGAAATCACTTGGAGGAGCCATGCCAAGTGTCTGGGGCTTTAATAGTTTAAGTCCATTCACGTTTTTATATGTAATCTTTCCAATTTCAAGTTTTCAAGTCCTTAGCTACGTGATTCCTCTTCTACGTGCTGGAGTCATGGGAGTCGTCTTTGGTTACTTCTTAGAAAAGAAATTCCAAGGCGTGTCGAAACATTACTGGTTATCGTTAGGATTAGCTTCGTCATATGCCCTTAGCGGATTTGTCGTATCGCAACAATATAATCCTAATTTCTTAGATAATTTGGTCTATATTCCGTTTATTCTCTTGGGAATTGAAGAGGTGGCAAGTGGGAAGCGTTCGGTGAAATTACCGCTGTTTCTTGCCATTAGTTTAATAACGGATTTTTATACAGGATATATGATGTGTCTCTTTGTGGCACTCTATACATTTTTTGTGGTCTTCTCGTCGGATGCTTCATTGAAAGAGGCCGTACAGAGAATAGCGAGAGTCGCGTTATTTGCACTGATTGGAGTCGGCCTTGCAGCATTTTGGCTATTGCCAGTCTTTAGTGCTTTGCTAGAGAGTAAAGCAAGCGCGGGAAGTACCTTTGCATGGTCGTGGAACCCAGTAAATGATTTAGTCGCTATGCCGCAAAAATTCATCTTGGGATCCTTTGGTGAAAAAGAGTGGGGCGATTCTAAGGCGTTACCGCAACTCTTTATCGGTGGCTTAGGACTCTTTGGACTATGTACGTTCTTTGCTAAAAAAGAAATCACTATTCGTAAGAAATTAGCAGCGACAGTCGTGTTGCTTGTCTTACTTCTTTCGTTTTCGATTCAAGGCTTCGACCAAATTTGGCATATGGGACAACGCCCAGTTGGGTTCTACTTTAGAAATTCTTGGGTAGCCAATAGCTTTATGCTAGTGCTAGCATCCGAAAGTTTAATGCAGTGGAAAGATGAATTCCGCTTGAATGAATTTTTAGTGGCCATCTTTGGCTTTGGCTCTATTCTTATTTTGTCGACTCTAAGAAGTCTTCAATATGTTGAGACCTCGCAGAAAATACTCGCGTTTATTATTTGGGTGGGTATTGTACTGATTTTCTTTCTTAGCAATGCAGAAATAAATCGCAGGTTACAATTAGCAACCGGAACGGTGATTTTTGAAATGATGATGAGTACCTTTGTAGGCTTTAAACGTGTACCCTATTTCATCGATAATTACGGATTGAAGGAACAGATGGAATATGCGATAGTTTTTGAAAAAGAAGGATATAGTAATAAAGATATTTTTACTAGAATGGAAATACATAAAGGATTATTGTACGCGAATTTTCCAATTGCTTTTGGCTACAATGGAGCTTCCCACTTTACATCAAGTTTAGAGCATGCGCTGATTGAAGAGATGAGTCATCTAGGACTTCCAACGTCTCAATCGGTGACGAATTATACCGACCGCAATGTGATTTTAGATTCGCTCTTTGGTGTATCACGTTTTATGATGGATGGCGATGAAAATCGTGTCTTTGCGGATGTGCGTGGGATGTATGCCAAAGAAGGGGCAATGAAGCACTTCGCAATCTATCGGAACCCCTATGCGTTTTCTCTTGGTTATTTAACGAATGAAAATACGGCAACGAATATTGCCTTTGAAAAAAATAAACCAGTAGCGAATGTGAACCAACTTTTACAAGTGATTTGGCTCTCTGGAACGAATGCATTGACTGAAGTGAATGTTGGCGAGTCTGTGACAACGAATTTAACGAAGGGACAGGAGAAATACACGCTAACAAATGAGGCGGAACCTGCTAAAATTGAATGGAAGTTCAATCTACAACCAAACAAATTGTATTTTGTCGAAATTCCAGAACGTCAAGCGGGTTCTGTGATTAAATCAAAAGTGATGCTAAATGGTATCGGTTATCCGTACGAGAATCGATTCCATGAAAATCAATTATGGATGATTGGAAATGGGAACTTAGACAAGACGATTACCTTTGCGATTGAGGACGCAAAAGCCAAAGAATGGGATCTTCGAGGCTTCAAGTTCTATACGATTGATATTACAACGCTTGCGAATGCATTGACGCAGTATAAGAAAGCAAATGATATTACAATTGATGCCTATTCGAATGGGATGGTGAAGGCACATGTCACAGTGACAAATAGCGAACAGTCCTTTGCGACCTTTACGATTCCTTACCATTCGGGTTGGAGCGTAACAGTAGATGGCAAGAAGCAAGAAGTAAAAAAAGCGCTTGGATTCTTTATGGGCGTTTCGCTAACAGAAGGAGAACACGAGATTGTATGGAGTTATACTCCTCCAGGATTACATCTTGGAATGTTTATTTCCATTTCGTCACTGCTCTTACTGATTTTTCTATGGAAAAAGCATAAAAATGAATAGATGATCATTAAAATAGTCTCTGAAATCGTGATGATTTTAGAGATTATTTTTTTTCGTGTTTTTATAGGCCGTACTTTTGTAATTGAGAGGTGTTCATGGGTATAATGGCTTGTTAATTAGTGGAAGGGAAGTGATGAAGTGATGGATGCGACAAGTTTAGCCGAAGCTGTCCGTTTGAAAAAAGTGAGTCCATTAGAATTAGTAACAGAAACGAT
>CAJZJI010000003.1 GCA_916049935.1 uncultured Streptococcus sp.
TTTCCAGTTAATTTTGTTCATTATTTTTCCTCCACAATTTCCAGTTCGAGAAATTTCTCAAACAATATTTTAATAGCACCATTTCCACCCAATTCAACGTAACTTTCATATAGCCGAGTTAATTCCTCAATCTCATGCTGATTTGTTCTACCACGTCTGATTGCTTTTTTTAGATTTTCCTGCAATCGAAAACGCTGTAGCCGTTGCAAACCTTTTCTAATAAGTGAGAGATTGTTACGATTATCTCGTCCGATCTCAGTAACTTCGCCCACTGATTTTTCAAGCTCACTTATTTTGTCAGCAAGAACATTGATTTGTTTTTCAGTCTCTTTTGTATTTTGAGTACTCTTAAATGAGAAATAACTTGGAATTATCACAATCAAAACGGGCGTGAGTTTATCGATTAAGGTTAAGAATTCCAATTAAACCACCCCATTTATTGAATAGTGGCCTATTGAACAGGCTGAGTTTCTAACTCATTGGATGGTTTTTCTTGTTTTGGCTCAGTCCACTTCCAGATTCCTAACTTACCGTTTTGCTCAAGCGTTGCAAGTTGCTCAAGTGTTTCTCCTTGATAAGTGAATGGCTCGTTTACTTGAATCATAACGCGTTTGCCTTCTTGGAATTTCTCAACATGATTCACATCTTCAAGCGTGAAAATTTCTTGCGATTGGTAAGTCTTACCAGTCTTAGCAGGGTCTACCAATTCAAGACCACGTTTGAACACTGTAGGGTCTAGTGGATTGTCTACATCCGTTACTCGAGCCAATACTGCCCAATCTGCAACGGCTTTTACTTCCGCAATTTTTGCATCTTTCTCAGCAAGTTTTTCTTCGTAACTTTCAGCTTGCGTACGTAAATCTTCTTGAAGTTTCTTCACTCCATCAGCTGGATTGAACTCAGTCGTCACTTGTCCGATAACTGCCTTGATTAATTCCTCGTCTGACTCGTTCACACGGTCACCGATTAAGACACGGTCAAAAGCCGTATATGGTGATTCTTGACGAACAGCGACGAATGTACGGTTGTTTTCTTGTAAATACTTGTTGATAATTTTAAATGTCATATATCATTCTTCCTTTTCTTTCTCTGTTTGTAGTTGTTTGATTTGTTCTTGTGCTTCTTCGTAAAGCGCTTTGTAATTTGCGCATTCAATCGTTTTATTTGCCAATTGAATTGCTAAATCGTTAATCACTTTGTCTTGTGTGTTCATTTTGTCCCTTTCTTATTTCCAGTTTTGATAATAGCCACGGCTGTAATTGCCAGCTACTGCTCCAAGATTTCTGAAATTGTCGTAAATATCGTTTAAAATATACGATAATCGGACACCTTGAATAAGAATTTCATCAACACCCGAAATAGTGTGTGTACTTGTATCGACAGCTATTTCTTTCAAGCCAGCTTGTGCACTCTGGTTAAATGTTATTCTTTGGCCGTACATATTGATAGCACTTTGGATTTTACTTCCTGAACGGCCATTCCAGATTTGAAGACCTGCCGATGTGTGGTCAAACTGTTGTAATCCGTTTCGGTTACTCAATAGAGCTGTATACGATGCGTCAACACCGTTGATGTTACCAGAACCGAATGCAAGATACTGTAATGGACGGCCTGGAAATTGGTTTCTTATCCCGACTCCTGGAGAATTCATATCAATTTGCCCTGTTTGCAAGTCAAATGTAGTATCTCCATTTAGAGATGTAATGCGTCCGCCTTTAATATGGTCTCCAGTAAAATCAACGTTTTTGATTTTGGTAATGGTTGCTTGCTTTGAGAACAATTCATCGATAAATGCTTGTTGAGATACTAACCGCTGGATGAACGCAGTATCGAATTTAACCTTATCTGCCGTAACTGAGCCAGCATCTAAAGCGTCAGCAGTAACAGAGCCTGTAGCTATCTTGCTCGCAGTTATCGAACCATCTACAAGCATATCAGACTTAATTTTCAACTTCGGCGCGATGATGTCAACGCCTCTAGGGCTTGCTGAAATGGTAGAGGCTAGTTGCTCTCCTGTCAGAGTAGTTGAGCCAATAACCACGCCCTCTGGAGTAACCTGTACTCTCGCACTGTTAGAAGCGTCTCGAACTTCCTGCCTTATTTCTTTAGCAGTTTGAGCAATAGCACTCTTAACATTCGTATCGAAGAACTGTGTCAACGCCCCTTGGTTGCTTTTCTGGATTTTACTCCAAAGTGTGCTATTTTGGTCTCTTAACTCAAGTTCAATAGAACGTAAATCCTTAAAAAGCCCTGACAAAGTCCGTTGCGTAACAGTAGGTTCCACAAAGCTAGTTGGAAAATCCCCTTGCTCCAGCTGAATATCCGTCAACACCGTGTCTCCAGCGCACCCCATGTGATGTAGTTTTAACAGTTCATCGCGTGATTGTGGTTGAAATACCTTGTAATATCGCCCGTTATGCTCTAGAGCAGGCGCACGGACGTTTTGAATAGTGATGTCCATCTTTAACCTCCGTAAACTTTAATAGGAATCGAACCATAGAAACTTCTATACCGGTTAAATCCTGTTTTTCGTTCAAATTCTTCTAGGGATTCTGTGAAAGTTACATAAGTTTTCCCTTGTTTGTTTTCGATTTTAGAAGCCGAAATTTCTTTCCCGTTTATCTCAACTGTTTTTATCTTATTTTGTGAAAAATCCTTATTCAGTGTTATTTGTTTATTATGACTATCATAATTAATTGATACGTCACCACTAAATAACAGTCTTATTTTCACCCAAACAAGCCTTGTACCGATATAACGATGAGTAACTTCCTTGTTTCCTACATAAATTCCTTCTCTAGCCATACTACCTCCTACTCGTATACGTCATAGATAGTAGTGCTATCTTTAGCAGAAAGTGCATCATACTGAGATTTAGAACCGAACCAATATTTTAGTGGTTGCCCACCGTTTTGATTAATAATATTTTGACCAGGCGCGCCGTCTGCTCCTCTAGGCCCTGTTGGTCCTGCTGGTCCTTGAGCACCTCTTGCACCATCTGCACCTCTAGGTCCCGCTGGTCCTGGGGGTCCTTGTTCTCCACGAGGACCAGTGTCTCCTTTTTGCCCTGGCGTTCCGTCTTCCCCTCTAGGTCCCGCTGGACCCATCGGACCTTGAGCGCCTTTTAATGATTCTCTTTGTTGACTTGTAAGCTCCTCGAATCGCATGACACCGTCCGCGCCTTTTGGTCCTTGTTCCCCACGTTCGCCCTTGTCGCCTTTTGGTCCTGTTAGATATTGCAAGGCTGAGAATCTGTCATGACCGTTACCGACCTTAACTTTGCCTGTGTCGCTCTCAACGCCCAATTCGCCGTCAAGCAAAACAAGAGAGCTATTTGCCCAATCACTCGCAGACATACGCTTATGTTGTACCCTTACTGGGATTGTTTCCGTCATGTTCTACCTCCATCGAAAATAAATGTTGGACTCTCGTTCCAACTTCCGTCATATATTGAATTTTGTCCGTCCGCAACCGTCTTGTAGGCTGGTGTTAGTTCGATTCGATTTGTCCGATTATCAACCGTCGCAAACTGAACTGCGTTCTGATACCAATCCCCTGAGAAGGTCAGTTTATAGGTACCGTTATATACTGCTAACACTTGCTCCTCTTTATGGGTTAAGTCTTTGTCAATCTCTGGCAAGTGTGGATTAGCAGGCTCAAAATGAACGTGTCCACCATAGAACGGATTCTTCTTGATTATCACAGTAACGTCTGTCTTTCCGTAAACCGTACATGTTGCTGACCAACTAATAACGTACTGCTTACCTAGCTCAAAGCCTTCTCCATTGTGTCCGACTTCTACATAATCAGTACCATAGGCAAGTTTTTTAGCCGTGCTACCATTGAGGCGGTTTCTGTTGTAAATAGCTGTTCCGTCTCCACCAATCAGTCCCGCGTTAATTCTTGCGGTCTCACTGACCTGTTCCAATTTCTTACTTAATTCAGCAATTGAATCCGCACCACTCATCAACTCTTCACGGATACGCTTCAAGAACTCAGGACGCTCTTTCTCCACTTCTTCATGGATTTTAGCACTAAAATCTTCAGATTTGTTTTGATATTCTTTAATAACATTATCAATTTCAAGTTGTATGATACGAACCTTTTCGTCAATCTCTTTGTTTCGTCTTTCGACTTCATTCGCAATAGATTGTTCGAATAGCGATTCGCTAAAGTCACCAACTGCTTCTTTGATAGCTTGTTGACGACTTGCACGGTCTTTAGCTTGTAATGTCTGATAATCGCCTAATTCAGCAACTGAACGGTTATTATCCAATTTATCAATAACCAATTTGTGGATTCTAGCTTCAAAAGCAATCCCTATTTGGTCTCTTACGATTCCAACGCTGTCACCAATCCAAACATCTTGTTCAATCGCATTGGCTAAATCTAGGAGATTAGCTTTAAACGTAACGATTGGAACTGATAAGCGTTGTAACTCTTTGTAAGTCGCTTTTAATAATTCGGTAGGATCTTCAATATCCTCATTGGTATATACGCCGAAACGATGCTTAATAACGCCGTCTTGGTGTAATCCGTAGATAGTTCTCGCAGTTTCATTCGTTACGTAATTCTGTCCCGCTGGTTTATCGACAGGGTCTCCATTTGCGACCGACCAACCAACATCTTTAAACTGGATTCTACGACCATAACCGCCTGTAGCTTCACCGTTGTCGTCCGTGCTTTGTTCACCTTTACCACGACCTATAAGAGCCGTTACAACGTCATCAGACGATTCTTCGTAGGTAACATTCAGAATGTTAGTACCATACTCGAACTGATGACCTGTAACACGTCCAAAGCGTTGATTCAGGTCAATGTATCGTCCGATTATCTTATTTTCTACAAAGGTATATCTAACTTTGAACTCGCAAGCGTACGATTCAATTATTTTAACGAGGGCTTGACGAACCGAAATATAGTAGAAGCTCAATTTCCCTGTTCTAGTCAAGCCATCTACATTCCCTAATTGGTAGCCTGTTCCTTCTAAAATTCCACTCAATACTTGTTCGGCTGTTCCCTTAGGACGCTTATTCTCAATGATGAATGAATGTAAGTCGCTTTCTGCTCTATCTATCCCTTGGATAGTTAATCCTAGATCATAAGACTTTTCGGAAATTCTAAATAAACAAAAAGCCCTGTCTCTCGATTGAAATCCGAAAAACTGGGCTTCTTTGATAATGTTAGGCTTGTAATCAATAGGGACTTCAAAGCTCGCTCTATCAAATTGATTCAATTCAATCGTATGTGTGAAATCCGCAAGGCTCGCTTCATCGATTACATCAATCAATTCCTCTGTCTGGTTGAATAAATAAATCATGCGAACACCTCTTTGTACTGGATATCATTCAATGTCGCACCCTCAACTTGGAAAGTGTTTACGCCTTTTTGAAGTTTAAAATATCGACTGTTAACCACATCAAAATTCATCAATTCGTTTCTGCCGTTTAACGTGATTTCTCTAGTCTCACAATTGACAATCAGACTTGAATCTTGAACGTAAGTAGCTTTTAATCTGATATATTTTTGAGTTTCAAGGTGTAATATGCGAATTTCAGAACTTGCTTGTGTTGTAAGGTACAAAATAGGCTCTGTTGGAAAATCTCCGTTATAAGTTACCTTGTTACTTCCTGTGCTTTTAGGCTCAGTATACTTGAACGGGTCGTAACAAATGAAATGCAACTTGATAACTGTATCATTCGCATCTTCTAGTTCTGGTTTCTTAACTTTTGAAAAGATAGCTTTATAATATCTCTCTCCATCATCCCCAAACTCTAATTTTTTAGCCTCACGAGAAAACAATAAGCGGTTTAAACGCTCATACTGTTTTCGCATTCCCAAATCAGTATAACCTGTAAGTCTGACCTGCACCTCGATTTCACGTTCTTTATAAGTCGCACCATAGAGATATTGACCGTCTCGTCCTTTTATATTCGCTGTTTCATGGTGAAAATCAAGGACGTCCCGTCCCGTGGTATTCGCCACGAAAAACGTTCCGTCCTCGTTATTCATTTCTTGATTGAGGCTTACTCCACCAAATTGAACTTCTAGACCAGAATTAAATGTTGGTGTGCCTTTTGTAGTATCGTTAAAAATATACATTTAAACCACCATTAAAGGCTTGAAGCCTTCAATCTTATCCTTTCTTCTTTACTTTGAATATTTGAAATATCTGAAACGAAGGCTCTGAAGTCATTTGAACCTAGAGCGAGGTTAATAACCGCTGGCTCTTTCGTCTGGTTGACTTCATACGTTGCTGATAATGTACCAGATACGTTGTTAGAGAAATCGCCCTGTAAAGCATTTGACATAGCTGAAACTCTAGAACCAGCATCATCAAACATCGAACGAATGCCACCAGCCATTCCAGACACGTTGCTTTTCACAACTTCAAATCCGCTCATTAAAGCTCTATTGAAACCGCCCATGATAGCAAACCCAGCAGGGATAAGCAATCTGCGGTCATAAGAGATAGGACCTTTGTGTGTTGCAATCCAGTTAGCAACTCCGCCAATGAAGTCTGTAACTGCACTCCAAGCAGCTTTCAAACCACCGAGGAAACCGTCCATAATCGCACGACCTGCACCGCTTAAATCAATGTTCCATAATTTTCCAAAGAAACCACTTATTGCCTCGATAGCACTAGAAACTCCGCCCTTAAGTGCGTCCATCGCACCCAAGAAACCTTCTTTCATACCGTTAGCAACATTTACTACCGTCTCTTTAATCGCGTTGATTGCACCGCTAATAAATTCTTTAATACCATCCCAGATTGTTGTTACAGTATCTTTAATAGCTCCCAAAACAGTGCTAATGACGTCCTTAATTGCATTAATGACAGTCGATATAACTGTTTTAATACCTTCCCAAACAGTCTGAGCTATTCCTTTAATAGCTTCCCAAGCACCGCTCCAATCACCTTTAATAACAGCCGTAACCGCTTTGATGATGCCTGCTATCACGTTCAATACAGTTGAAATAACCGTTGAAATAACAGTCCATACAGTCTGAACGATTGTAGTAAATACATTCCAAATTGCATTCCATACATTTTGAACAATTTGCATGTATGTTGTAATCACATTTTGGATAACTTGGATAGCGTTTGTGATAACTTGTTGAATAGCATTCCAAACCGCTTCAACAACAGATGTAAGTGTATTCCAAACGTTTGTAGCAACCTCTACAATGCCATTCCAAATACCAGACATGAATTCTGCGAATCCATTCCACAATCCTTTGATTACTTCAATGACAGGCGTTATAAATTCAACGAATCCATTCCATACATTCGTAGAAACCTCCACGACGCCGTTCCAAAGATTAGTGAAGAACTCTGTAATGCCGTTCCAAACGCCTTTAATCACTTCGACCACCGTCTTAACAACATCAACAAGGCCGTTCCAAACCGTCTTCGCTATTGAAACGATACCGTCCCATAGCGTTGAGAAGAACTCCGATAAGGCGTTCCATACATTCATTAATGCCTCTACAATTGGTTTTGCACCTTCTACAAAGCTGTTCCAAACATTTGAAGCGAACTGCTTAATACCTTCCCAAAGCCCAGAAAAGAACTCAGTAATGCTATTCCATGCATTCTTGATAGCGTCTATTACTGGTTTTGCCGTCTCTAGGAAACCATTCCAAAGATTTGAAGCCGTTTCTTTAACGCCGTTCCATAGGTTAGAAAACCATTCGCCAACGCCATTCCAAGCATTTTTGATACCTTCCCAAGCTTTTGAAGCGATGTTGACAATGCCATCCCACAAACCTTTAAAGAAGTTTCTGAAACCTTCACATTTATTCCAAAGAATAACGAACGCCACACCAATTGCCACGATTGCGGCAATCACTAAACCGACTGGGCCGAGGAAAGCAACGATTGCACTAACTACCGAACCAATCCAACCGCCTACTTTACTAAAGATATTCAAACCGACCATTGCACCTTTAGCAAGTTTTGAACTTCCAGCCATGAAAGTTAAGGCTGAACTAGCGGCTTGTGAGCCTTTAGCAATGCCACCTAAAGCTTTTGCCACTCTTGTAAAGCTTGCTAAACCACCAAAAACGGCTTTAACTGCGCCAATTCCCTTACTTAGTCCTATTAAGGCGCTTGCCACTGGTTTTATTGCCCTTTGAGCAACCTTAAACCCAATAAAAGCTTTGGCGATTGCTTGAATTTGTTCAGGGCTTAGGCTTTGAACGATTTTAGCAAAAGCTTTTATCGCTTCAGAAGCTACTGACAATACTTTCCCAATCTTTTCACCGAAAGACGCCATGTCTCCACCAGAAAGAGAAGAGAATACTTTCTTAACTGCCTCCCGAACTTCGCTCAGTGCCTGTTTAAAATCAGAAATCGCACTTGTATTCGTGAAGCCTTGCCAAAATTCTTTAATTTTAGCAACAGCAGAGCCAACGAACGATGTTATTTTTCCGATAACCGCTTCAAAGTCTATCTTGCTTAAAAAGCCTTCTAGATTTGTTGCTAGTTTATTAAAATCAACCTTATCGAGCTGATTCATAATTGCCTCAAGTGCCTTGATACCTGCTTTAGACAATGTATCAAAAGCTGGCTTTAATTTGTTTGAAAGTGTTTCTTTCAATCCGTCCATAGCTTGGTCAATCGTCTTGTATTGCGTCGCCATATCCTGCATGGATGCCCCTGCACGTTTAAACGCTTCGGCAAAATCATCTGTTTTAACTTCGCCTGCTTGAATTTTGAGAATCAAATCATTTAGCGACATTCCCATTTCTTTAGCAACTGCGCTCATACCTGCTGGAGCTTGTTCCATCATGATACGGAAGTCCTGCCAAGTAAGTTTCGGTTTAGCTAGAGCTTGAACCATTTGTTGTGATAGAGAGGTCATTGCTTGCTTAGGGTTCTCAGCGGATGCAGCAAGACCACCCATAGCTTTTACAAGTTCGCCACTATCGTTTCGACCGATTGCGGCCATTTGAGAGAACGTACTAGCCATGTCTGAGGCTGAGTAGATAGTCTTAGTCGCATAGTCCTGCATAGCCTCTTTAGCTTGATTGATTTGGTCTTTCCCCCAACCTAACTTACTGAGGTTTCCATCAAACGTATCCCACGCCTTTTTTGAACTATTCAACTCTCCGACCATTTCGCCCATGGTGCTTTTGATACTTCCAAAAGCTGATTTAATTGCTGACCCAACAAGCTCAGCGCCAAGCATTGATTTAAACATCGAACTGCTCTTATTTGAAATGTTATCGAATGTAGATGATGACTTTTGAAGCCCGTTGATTGCTTTCTGTAACCCGTTCAAAGTAGAACTCATTCCCTTATCGACTGCGGTTAATACCGCTTCGACTGAATAAGTCTCTGCCATTATATACCTCCTTTCATTACGTGTTTGCTCTCAGTAAAAGTTCTTTCTCTTTGTCTGAAAGCTGATACTTTTGTTTAGTATCTTTCTTCTTGTAAAAATCACTGTATTTCTTGTATAAAGGAGTTTTTCCGTCCGATTTGGTAGCTTCTACCTGTCTAGTTAACCAAGCAGAACGATGTAAGAGTTCGTCTTCATCTTGCTTTCTTAACAACACTCCAGTCATCAACAAGTCATACTCGTACATTGTCATACGACCAATCTCATTCATGTCAGTAATGTTTAAAAATCGGACACAATTAATAATGATTTCCTCAAACGTTTCGAGAGATGATTTCTCAATTATTTCTTCTTGAGGCCTTGGTTCATCTCCGACAGCAAAGACTTACCCGCATTTGACTCGCTTAGTTCTTGAAGTACATCATCGAATAATTTTTCTAGATCTTCGCACTCTTCAACGTAAGTTTCAACTTCCGATAATGAAGGGCGTGGGCTTTCTGTAACTGTTCCGTAGTAGATAACATCAGCTAATGACGCGATATTTTTAGCGTACAATTCTGGAATTTTAGCCGATAGAGCCATTCCGAATTTTAAACCTTGTTGTTCGATTGGATAAGCTTTATCAAGCGCACGAACGAATTTCACTCCGAATTTAATGTTGTGAGTTTTATCATTGATTTTTAATTGCATTGTTATTTCTCCTTTTTCTAAAAAATACAATAAAAAAGAGAGGCGTTAACCTCTCTTAATTTCTAACCTAGACCAGGTCCTGCAGCAACTGGGCTTGCTGGACTAGCCGTTCCTTTTGTTGTATCAGCGAATTCATATTGAACCACTTCTGCTTGACTAGTGTTAAGTGTTGCATAACCTTTAACACCAGTTCCGTTAACTGCGAATTCAAGTTCTAATTCGATTAAGTCTTCAGCGTTCTTAGTTTTCTTGAATGATGTTAAGTAACCTTGATAATACACAGCCTCGAATTTGTCACCTTGTTTTTTAGCGTTTTTCTCGATTTCCCAAACTTCAACAAGTCCACCCTTGTCCATAGCTGTCTCAAGCTTAGCGACAAGCTCGTCATCTTCCGCCATGATTGTTGTAGCAGTGATTGAAACCTCAATACCACCGACTGATTGAAGAACTCCATCTTTAGTTTTAACCGAGTTAGTATCACGGCTCTTTTCTGTTGAGTGTTCAGTTTGGAATGCTAATTTAGCACCGTCCGCTTTGCTTGCTTCACTTAACAAGCGAAATAATAGGATACTATCAATCCCTTTTTTTGCAATTGGCATATTTTAACCTCTTTCCTTATAAAATTGTAAATACTAAGCGAACACGACCACGTTTTAGCGGTTCGATTGTCGTGTTATCATCGAAAATCGATATTGTAGATTGTGAAACATTCAAGGCTACATAATAGCCGTCCGCCTCAACAATCTTCATCGATTCTGCTAGGATACTCGAACACATATCCGATACTTGTTTACGTTTTTTACGGGTACTCCACACCGATAAGACCAGTTCGACTGTACCTTTCACGTCCGTTTTGTTTGGAACGAGTATTGACGTCGTATCTTCAAACTCCACGAACGGATAAGGAACATCGTCGTCTGGTTTGTAATCGTATGTTTTATAACCCAAAAAAAGACAACGTTTAAATACGCTGTCAAAAACTGCTTGCTCTCTTGATTTCATTTAACCAACCTCTCCAAATCGTCTTTAAATAGTTTTTTCTGTTCGTCAAAAGCTGGTTTGATAAACGGTTGTGCGCTCATTTTGCGAGTCCCTAACTCAACATAAGCAGCGTAACTAGTGCCTGGTGCAACTTTATATTTGAACCTACCGACTTTGCTACTGTTGACAGAAATAGAACGTTTAGTCGCCCCTGTTGGCTTGACAAAATGTTTATTTTTGCCTCGACCCTCATAGTGCCCTCTGAACTTGGAAGCGTTGTTTACTGCTTTTTTCTGCATTTCAGTACCGTGTTTCTCAACGATGCGCTCAACCTCTTCCATTTTAGCGACTCTTTGAAGTTTAGTTTGAAGCTTTTCAAGGCCTTTTAATTCAAATTGTAAGCTACCCAACAGAATTATCCTTCTCTAAATAGAATACTCTTCCAGACTGTTTGTCCGCTCTGCTTTTATAGCGTTCTTTTCGATAAATGAGATAAGTAAATGATACTTTAGGCGCATTTTGGAAATAAACCACTTTTGAACCTCGTTTATACTCTCCGAAAACTGCGACTTGTTTATCAGCGCCTAAGTCCATAACGTGGACTGGGACAATCAATCTTTCGCCTTCATTAGAAGTATATTCGCCCGTTTCTGGATTGTACTCTTCTTGTTGATTAGTGATAATTTCCACTCTTTCGTTATATCTCATAGCATCTTAAACCCCGCATTGAATGTTTTCGAGCAAACTCGCTTAATCACGCTGTCATATTCTTTGAAATCATCGGAATCAAACCTCATAGAGGTGCCTTCGAGGGATTGACTACTCATTCCCTCAGCACCAATTCTGTTAAACCGTTTAATAATGACCTCGGTAATAATATACTCAAGGCCTTCTGGGACATCATCCACGCCTGCGTAAGCTAAAAAATTAGCGGTTGTCAACGTCGCTATTGTTGTTAGTAACTTATCTTGGAGATTGTCTTCAATCCCTAGCAATATTTTTGCTTGAGTGATATTTTCCATGCTATCCCTCCAATACTGCGACAAGTTCCTCTTTGCTTAATGTTGAATAACCTTCGATATTACGTTCTTTTGCGATATCTCTTAACTCTTTAACTGTTAAGTCGTTATAATTAACAACTTCCGTTTCATTAACAACTTCCGTTTCAACAGGCTTTTGTGGGTAATGTCGTCGTAACAACATTCCCATTAAGCACCTCCGAATTTTACAACTTTTGTTGGATCGTATAAGTAAACACCGTAATGCTCATCGCCAGTAATAACAGTTGTTTTCTTTAAAATGTCACGGTCTGTTTCGATAGCCACGTCACGTTTTAAGTTAATAACGAACGCACCATATTTAGCAACATCGTCTGTATCTGTTTCAACTGGAGAAACTTTAACAAGGAAACCTTTTCCTTTAGTAACTTTCTTAGAGCGTACGATTTGAACACCGTGCGTTTCACCAAAAGTTCCAGAAACAACGGTATTTGCACCGATTTCTGAACCACGTAACCACTCTTTTACTGTGTTACTGCGTAATGCGATCGCATCTTCTGGATTGATAACTGCAACATAATGTGCATCTTCTTCATCTGAGAATACTGCTAAGGCTTTATCAAGTGCATCTCCTGTTGTAGGTGCATCATCGACATATTGAGTAGCTTTTGCAGCCTCAGTAGCTAAGTCGTTGTCCACTTTGTTTGCGATAGCTAAAGCGATTTGGTGTGCTGCTTGCCCTAATGGGTCGCCTAAACCAGATAATAAAGCCTCGTCTGTTAACTCGATACCTTTACCAGCTTTTTTAATTGTCATTGTAGATTTGTCAGTCGTTAATTGGTCTGGCTCGATTGCAACGCCTTCTCCAATTTCTTTAGCGTCTCCAGAATATACCCATTTTGGTACTGTAACTGTATTTCCTGGTTGTCCTACTAACTTACGTTCCACGTAAGCTAAAGGTGTAAATTTAATCATTTTTGGTAACTTAGCTGAAACCATATCAGCTAAAACCTCTGGGTTTACTAATTGTGCAATTTTAGTTTGTGTCATTTATTAATCATCCTTTCAATTTATGATATAGTTCGGGATTGTTTTGCAGTAATTCATTTCTGCTTTGGTACCCCATTTTGTTGAATTGTTCTTTGGTAATCTCGCCAGCCGAAGTGTCTTCCAT
>CAJZJI010000004.1 GCA_916049935.1 uncultured Streptococcus sp.
AGTGGAAGCTTTAAAACTTCCAGGAGGAATCGTGTTAACAGGTGGAGCTTCTTCATTAGCAGGAGTTCAAGAGTTAGCACAAGAAATCTTCGGAGTTCAAGTGAAAACTTATATTCCAGAACAAATGGGTATGAGAAATCCTATTTACGCAACAAGTATGGGGTTAATCAAATACGCTGCAAGCTTAGATGATGTTCACCGTATTGCTCAAAAGGGTAAACCGGTAACAGAACCTCGCCCAGTACAAAGCACTCCACAAAGTGCTCCTGTACAAGTGCAACCAACGGCTCCTGTTCAACAACCACAAGAGTATGAACAAGAACCAACTGGTGAAGAACAAGGGTTTGGAGCGAAAGTGAAGAACTTCTTTAAAATGTTTATTGACGAAAATTAAGAAGAGAACCAAGGAGGAAATATAATGGATTTCGAATTCGATACAAATTTAGATGGCGCAGTCATTAAAGTCATTGGTGTTGGTGGTGCTGGTAACAACGCTGTTAACCGTATGATTTCAGAAGGAGTACAAGGTGTAGAGTTCATCGTAGCCAACACAGATACTCAAGCATTAAGAAACTCAGAAGCAGAAACTAAAATTCAATTAGGACCAAAACTTACTAAAGGTTTAGGTGCAGGTTCATTACCTGAAATCGGTCTTAAAGCAGCTGAAGAAAGTGAAGAACAAATTCGCGAAGCTTTAGTTGGAGCAGACTTAATCTTCGTTACTGCTGGTATGGGTGGCGGTACTGGTACAGGTGCTGCACCAGTTGTTGCTCGTATTGCGAAAGAATTAGGCGCATTAACAGTGGGTGTTGTTACACGTCCATTTAGCTTCGAAGGACCAAAACGTGGTCGCTACGCTGCAGAAGGTGTTGCACAATTAAAAGCAAACGTAGATACATTAGTAACAATTTCAAACAACCGTTTATTAGAAATCGTTGATAAAAAGACTCCTATGTTAGAAGCTTTCCGTGAAGCAGATAACGTATTACGTCAAGGGGTACAAGGAATCTCTGACTTAATCACTGCACCAGGTTACGTTAACTTGGACTTCGCTGACGTGAAGACAGTGATGAAAGATCAAGGTTCAGCATTAATGGGTATTGGTGTTGCAAGTGGTGAAAACCGTACGGCAGAAGCTACTAAGAAAGCTATCTCTTCACCATTATTAGAAGTATCTATCGATGGAGCAGAACAAATCTTATTAAACATCACTGGTGGATCTGACTTAACATTATTCGAAGCGCAAGATGCTTCAGATATCGTTGCAGCAGCTTCAACAAGTGAAGTAAATATTATCTTCGGTACTTCAATCAACGAAAACTTAGGTGATGAAGTAATCGTTACTGTTATCGCAACAGGGATTGACGAGGAGCGTAAGCACGAAAAAAAGTCAGCAGCACGCGCTAGTCGTTCACCATTCGCGAATAGCACAGCAACTCGCAAAGATTTAGGAAATAACCCTCAAACTTTCCAAGAAAAACAAGTTCCTTCAAAACCACAACCAGTGGAAGAAAAGAAACCTGAGAAAGATTTATTTGGAGACTGGGATATTCGTCGCGAAACAACTGTACGTGAAACTACTTCTTCAACAGAAGCTGATTCACCATTCGCACAAAGTAACTTTGTAGAAGCTCCAGTTGAGCCAAAACAAACTGAAAATGATGGATTAGATACTCCGCCATTCTTCAGAAAAAGAAACAGAAATTAATGAGTATCATTAAACAGAATGTAAGTCGTATTATGAACTTGGTTGCATCTTCTTGTAACCAAGTTCATAGACTATCTACGGAAGTTTGTCCGATTGTTGTAACGAAAAATCGTACGGCTCGCGAAGTTCAAGAAATGTACGATTTAGGATTTCGACATTTTGCGGAGAATCGTGTCGAAAAACTATTAGAACGACAAGAACAATTTCCGCAAGAGGACATCATCTGGCATTTAATCGGGCCACTCCAAAAACGAAAAGTGAAGCAAGTCATAAATCGTATCGATTTATTTCATGCGATTGACCGTCTTTCGATTATGGACGAGATTGAAAAACGTCTCGAACACCCATTAGATTGTATGCTAGAAATTAATGTCTCTGGGGAAGAGTCTAAACACGGATTCACACCCGAAGAGGCACTGGATGCTTATAGAGCAAGCGAGCAATATGAAAAGATTCGTATTGTCGGATTGATGACGATGGCACCATTTGACGCAAGCGATGAAGAAATTCGCTTCTTTTTTTCGCGTTTAGCACAAATTGCTAAAACCATAGAAAAGGAAGAAGGATTAGAAGTAGCGTTATACCTTAGCATGGGGATGAGCGGAGACTTTGAAACTGCGATTGAATGTGGTGCGACGCATATTAGAATTGGTACAAGCTGGTTTGAAAGGGAGGAAGATTAATGGGATTCATGAATAGTTTAAAAAACTTCTTAAGTCCAGAAGGTGACTACTACGAAGAAGACAACCAAATGGATTACTATGAAGAACCTGTAACACAGACAGCTCCAGAAACACGTTCAAGAAATACGTCAAATGTTGTTCCATTCCAAAGTCCTGGAGTAAAGAAAACTGCTAAGATTTACGTGATGGAACCAAGTGTGTATTCTGAAGCAGAACGCATTGCAGATGCTCTTTTAAAGGGAGAAGCAGTGCTGATTAACTTTAAACGTATGGAGCCAAAAGATGCCAAACGTGTCATTGATTTTGTAGTCGGTGTGGCGTATGCTATTAATGGAGACGTACAAAAGGTGAGAGATGAAATCTTTATCTGTTCTCCTGCAAATTTCCAAGTACAAGGAAATTTTGATGACGAGATGGTTGAAACCTTCCGTCACACTGAATTTTAGAGGAGTGTAACTTAGTGGGCTTAGAAATTATTAGAGTGATAATAACAGTAGCAGGGCTTTATCAATTTATGCTAATTCTTTATGGATTAAATATTTATTGGCATCTATATCTTCCAATGTTCTTGGCGGACTTATTAGATGCTTGTTGCCGTCCGTATGTGTCATTATTCAAAGATGTACGATTTGGAAAATATAGTTTAGCATTAGTAACGTCTATTTTAACGATTTACGTTTCTGTAGGAGTACTATTATTTATTGTCGCAAAAATTTTTGGGGTATAAAAAATGGGAAATGGTGTAGAACAACACTTTAGAAAAGAGGAATTGTCTTTTCTTAAACAAGTGGAAGAATGGGTAGAAGAAGTCCGTTTGCAATACGCGCCGGTATTGACGAATTATCTTGATCCGCGCCAACAGTTTATTGTGGAGGCGATTGTGGGTCAATATGACGATGTTCGTTATTATTTTGATGGCGGGTATATTGATGCTGAACGGAAACGTTGTATGATTTGTCCGGAATATTATGAGCCAACTTCAGAGGATTTCGAAAATGCTCTATTTCATATTCAATATCCGAAGAAATTTGCGACACTTGGGCATGGAAAGATTCTAGGGTCACTGATGAGCCTTGGCTTTGACCGTAGCTTGATTGGCGATATTATTTCAAACGGAGAAGACTGGCAATTATTCTGCGCTCAAAATATGAAGGAATATATCAGACAACAGTTAGAAAAGATTGGGAAAGTGGCTGTCCGACTTGAAGAAGTCGACTATACGAAGTTGATTGTACCGGTGGATCATTGGACTGCGGTACAAACAGTCGTTAGTTCGCTTCGACTCGATACGGTGATTGCTTCCGTATTTAATGTGTCAAGACAGCGTTCAAAAGAAATGATTGAAAGTGGTAAAGTAAAGGTGAACTGGACTGAAGAGAACAGACCTGACTTTATGCTGGAAATTTTAGATATTGTATCTATTCGTGGATACGGTCGCCTTCAAATTCAAAAGATTGAAGGGCGTACAAAGAAAGATAAGATTAAAGTAGAACTAGGATTACTAGAAAAGAATAAAAAATAAAGGGGATTTTTCAATGGCTATTACACCAAACGATATTCATAATAAAGATTTTTCAACAAAATTCAAAGGCTTCGATCCTGAAGAAGTAAATGACTTCTTGGAAGAAGTGAAGAAAGAATTAGAAACGTTAATTCGTGATAACAAAGATTTAGAAAAACGCGTAAAATTCAACGAAGAAAAAGTAGAATACTTTAATTCAATTCAAGAAACATTGAATAAATCAATCCTTGTTGCCCAAGAAGCAGCAGATCGTCTTCGCGAAAACGCACGTAAAGACGCTGAAATCATCGTGTTTGAAGCTGAAAAAGCAGCACAAGCAATGTTGAGAGAAGCGGCTGAGAAAGCAACAGAAATTAACCGTGAAACAGATTTAATTAAGAAAGAAACACGTATTTTCCGTCAACGTCTTCAAATCTTAACACAAACACAATTAGACATGATTAAAAACGAAGAGTGGGATATCGTATTAAATACACCAACTCACATCGAAGTGACACCACCATCACTTGATGCAATTATCAAAGATCGTGTTAAAAAATCTGAAAACGAAGAATCAAAAGTACAATAATCATTGAAGGGGACACTGGTCTCCTTTTTTGATAGGAAGAGGAATGATTATGGACTTTACAGTCACTGAAGCAGCAAAAAATAAGTTAGATGCAATGCTACAAGAGCACGGCTTAACAGATGTGTTCTATGTAATGGATTATGTCGATGGCGACAGTCCTTTTTATGAAGGAATGGTTGGCTGCCATTGCCAAGTGTACGATAAATATCATTTAGTGGTATTAAAGAAAGAGCAAAATGAGATTCTTCCTCCAAAGTACGATCAAGTTTTTGAGACGAATATTGGGGAAATGGCTTTTGCAAGTCACTATGCGATGATGTTTGATCAACATAATGTCATTGATTATAGCGTGGATAAATACGGCTTCTATCTGAAGAGTGAAGCAGGGATATTATCGATGCAACTGAATATTGATTTTGTTTCCTAGGGAAGAGCTTTTCTTCCCTAGTCTTTTTTTTATGTTCTTAACTCTTTCTTTACCACTAAAAACTTGCAGTTTGAGACGGAACAAAGTATACTAATGTTGTTCACAAAAATACAAGAGGTAAATAATATGAACAAAACAAATCTCGATTTACTAAAACTTATTAAACAACAAGATATTCAAAATCAAAGAGAATTAGCAGAGCTTTCAGGCTATTCGCTTGGCCTCGTGAATCGTGAATTAAAACGACTACGAGAACTTGAACTTGTGGATGCTAAATTTAATCTAACAAGTAAAGCGAAGACGCTCTTTAAGAAAAATAAACCAAAGAATGCTGTTATTTTGGCTGCAGGATTTGGAATGCGTATGGTTCCAATCAATACCGAAACACCAAAAGGGCTTCTTGAAGTGAAGAAAGAGCCGCTGATTGAACGCTTGATTAAGCAACTACAAGCAGTAGGGATTACGGACATTACCGTAGTCGTTGGCTTTATGAAAGAGCAATACGAGTACTTGATGGATAACTATCAAGTGAAACTCGCTGTGAATAGAGACTATGCGACAAAAAATAATTTCTATTCATTACAATGCGTTGCAGGAATTCTAGGCAATACGTATATCGTTCCTTGTGACTTATGGTGTAAGGAATCTCCATTTGATACAGATGAATTGTATTCATGGTATTTACTTGGCCAAGAAGAGGTGGAACAAAGCTTCTTTAGAGTAAATAAGAAACAAGAAATCATTACAAGTGATAAAAGAGGAAAAGGAAATCGTCCATACGGTATCTGTTATTTAACAGAAAAAGACGCTAAGGCAGTGGCCAAACAATTAAACGCTGCGGCTGCAGAAGAAAGACATGAGAAGTCGTTCTGGGAAGTAACACTTGAAGACGAGAATAGAAAATATACGGTCTACCCAAAACTAATGGATGATTCAACCATCTTTGAAATCAACACGTATGAACAACTTCGTGAACTCGATAAATCATCCTCGCACTTAGAAACGGATGCCTTGCAACAAATCTCGAAGGCTCTAGGAGTAACGCGCGACGAAATCGTCAATATCGAAGTGTTGAAAAAAGGAATGACGAATCGTAGCTTCCTATTTACTTGTAAGGGTCAAAAATACATTATGCGTATTCCAGGAGAGGGAACAGACCATCTCATCAATCGTAAGGAAGAAGCAGATGTATACCATGTCCTAGAAGGAAAGCAAATTTGCGATGATGTCGTGTATATGAATCCAGACAATGGATACAAGATTACAGCCTATTTAGACGGAGCGCGTTCATGCGATAGCACGAATAAAGAAGACTTACAGCGCTGTATGGCGAAATTACGCGAGTTCCATCAGTCAAAATTAAAAGTGAAGCATACTTTCGATCCATTTAAGCAAATTGAGTTTTATCAAAGCTTATGGAATGGTCAATCTTCTTATTATAAAGACCATGCTGAAGTGCAGAAGAAAATTCTAGGGCTAAAGAGCTTCGTTGAAAAATATAAAGCAGAGCCCGTATTAAGCCATATCGATTCAGTCTATGACAACTTCTTATTTACAAAAGAGGGAGACATTCGTCTCATTGACTGGGAATACGCTGGAATGCAAGATCCGCATATTGATATTGCAATGTTCTGTATTTATGCAGGATATGACCGCAAGCAAGCTGATGCGCTAATCGACCTTTATTTTGAAGGGAAATGCGAGAAGATGACACGTTTAAAAATTTATGCGTATATGGCGATTAGCGGGATGCTGTGGAGTAACTGGTGCGAATACAAACGTACACTCGGTGTTGACTTTTGTGAGTACTCATTAATGCAATATCGTTATGCCAAAGATTTCTACCGCATTGTGCAAGAAGAATTAGCAAAAGAGGAAAAATAATGACAAATACAGTAAAACGAGCGATTATTATGGCTGCGGGTAAAGGGACAAGAATGCGTCCTATTACAAACACCATTCCCAAACCGCTTGTAAAAGTAAATGGAAAACGAATGATTGACACTGTTATTGGTGCACTTCATGAACAAGGGATCCATGAAATTTATGTCGTAGTAGGCTATTTAAAAGAGAAGTTTGCTGAACTTAAAGCAGACTATCCAGAAATTAATATTGTTGAAAATCCATATTTCGATGTTGCAAACAATATTTCATCACTGTATGTAGTTCGTGATCATTTAGAAGAAGTGATTATTTTAGATGGCGACCAATTAATCTACAATAGTGAAGTTCTACATCCAGAGTTTACACGCTCAGGATATGCATGTATTCCGGTAGAAAATGGCACCGACGAATGGCTCATGCAAGTAGATGACGATGGAGTTGTTACTAGCTGTAGCCGTACTGGAGGACAGAAAGGATGGCAATTGTTTAGCATTTCTCGTTGGACGAAAGAAGACGGGCAACAGTTAAAACGTCATCTTGAGATCGAATTTGAAGACAAGAAAAACCATGATATTTACTGGGATGATGTGGCAATGTTCTGTTACCCAGAAGAATATGAAATGGGTATTTACCCAATGCAAGAAGGGGATATCGTTGAAATCGATAGCCTTGAAGAATTAGTAGCAGTAGATGACTCTTACAAGAGTGTTCTAGAGGAGGCAAATCATGAATAATGAAGTAGAAAAGAAAAATCTTCGCGACGAGATTGACTGGGTCGCAACGCTTGTACCGCTATTTGGAGTAGTGGTGTTAGGAATTCTCTTTATGATATTTCCAGATGCCAGTTCAGCGGTTCTAGAAGGCGTTCGTAGTTTTCTAGGCGACCAATTCAGTATTTACTACGCAATGCTTGCGGTGGGTGTTTTCCTTTGTAGTGTGTATGTGGCTTTTTCAAAATACGGCCAAATCGTTCTTGGTGGCGAAGATAGTGAAGTCGAATATTCCAACTTTAAATGGGGTGTGATGATTTTTACGTCTACGATGGCAGCGGATATTGTGTTCTATGCGATGATCGAATGGGCATTATACGCACAAGAATCTTATCTTGGAGAACTCGGTAGCGTGCAAAAATGGGCGTCCACATTCCCATTATTCCACTGGGGACCAATCGCATGGAGCTTCTACATCATGCTTGCGGTGGCCTTTGGATTTATGTTGCATAATCGTAAAGTAGAGAAACAAAAATTCTCTGAAGCTTGTCGTCCACTTCTTGGAGACAAAGTTGACGGTTGGATGGGGAAAACCATCGACTTGATTGCCATCTTCGCGTTAATCGCGGGTACTGCTACAACATTCTCGCTAGCAACACCGCTTCTTTCAGCGGCGATGAGCCAAGTGTTTGGGATTCAAAATTCGAAGATTATCACAATTGTAGTATTATTATTAATCGCAGCCGTATATACAAGTACTGTAATGCTTGGAATGGACGCCGTTTCTAAACTAGCGGCCATCTGTACGTATTTATTCTTTGCCTTACTAGGATACTTCTTATTCTTTGGTGGCGAAACAGTGTACATTTTAGAAACAGGATTCAGCGCTCTTGGAAACCTTGCCCAAAACTTTATCGGAATGTCTACGTGGCTTGATCCGCTTCGTGAAACAAGCTTCCCACAAAAATGGACAATCTATTATTGGTCTTATTGGATGGTTTGGTGTGTGGCTACGCCGTTCTTTATCGGTAGTATTTCAAAAGGACGTACGGTTAAAAACACTGTTCTTGGTGGATACGCATGGGGGATTGCTGGGACATTTACGGCGTTTATCATCCTTGGAAACTATGGCTTAGCGCAACAGTTAAAACATGGCTTGGATATTACTGGTATTCTAAGTAATAACGCAGATTACGCGGCAGCTATTTTGAAAATTTTTGATACCATGCCTTTAGCGAACATTGGATTGTTATTACTAGCAGTTACGATGATTGCGTTCTATGCGACAACATTCGACGCTTTAACACTTGTAGTGTCTGCTTATTCGTACAAAGAATTAGAGCACACACATGGTAGTGATAAACGTGTCCGCATGTTCTGGTCACTCGTATTTATCTTATTCCCAATCGCATTGATTTTCTCAGAAAACTCAATGTATAACTTACAGTCTGTTGCGATTATCGCGGCACTTCCAATTGGGATTATTATTGTCATGATCATTGCAAGCTTCTTTAAGGATGCAAAAGACTATCTTAAAAATTAAGCTTTGAGATATTTGAAAATAAAAACAACCTATTGCTTAGAGTCTGGTGGCTTTAAGCAATAGGTTTTTGTTTTAGTGATGATGGTGATGGCAATTACATTGACCTGGTAGGCAGTTACATGCAACAGAAGTTGGAGCAGTAGCAGCTTTTTCTTTTAAGGCGTCCATTAAATCTTGAATGTCATCTTGACTCAAAGTTGCCTTATCAATCAGTGTATGTAATAAATTTCCATTCTGTTTATGGCAAACTTGATCTAAAAGAACATCGGTCTCTTGGTCGAGTTGTGCTTTCTCAGAAATTGTTGCTGAGTAGTGGAATGGTTTCTTTCTGTCATCGATTTGAATATATCCTTTTTTGGTTAAACGAATAATGAGTGTTTTAATTGTTGAGTCACTCCATGAAAAAGAGCGTTGTAATTGCTCGATAATATATCCGCTCGTGCTATTTGGATTTGCCCATAGAACACGCATAATTTGACGTTCCGAAGGGCTCATTGGTTGAAATTCTGTCATAAATAGAACTCCTTTCTACAGGTTTAGTTTACAGCCGTCAACCGTTCCTGTCAATCGTTTTACTTGATTTTTTGCGTACACTAAATGTCGGGGGGAGGTACGTTGCGTCACGTCACTATATTTTGTGTTTCGTAAAAAAAACAATACAAAATGTTGTTAAAATGTTGCAAAAAACTTCTAGGCTGGATATAATTAATCTCGTGAGTTTCAAGTGAGCTAGAAATGCATTTAGCTGTATTTCGAATTCAGAAATGGAGTAACTGTGAAAGTCGTTTATTTATCGCTAACTGGAAAGACAAGACAATTCGTAAAAAAATTGGACTGGGATTTTATCGAGATTTCAAAGAAAAATTCTACAGTACAAATGGAAGAACCTTATATCGTCATTACACCAACTTATGGAGAGCAAGTGGCGAATTTTTTTTATGAATTTATTGATTTTGGCGAGAATCGCGCGCTATTAAAAGGGGTTGCCGGTTCAGGGAATCGCAATTTCAATACGAGCTTTTGTTCCAATGCCAGAGCGTTAGCGGCTAAATACCAGGTTCCGTTGCTGCACTGCTTTGAAAATCAAGGTACAGATAAAGATGTACAAATACTAATAGAAAAGGTGAGAGAGATTGGATAGTCCAAAATTAATGAACAAGACTCAAGAAGTTACATACTTCGCATTAAACAATGAGTTAAACCGTCCAGTTGATGGGAAAATTCCATTGCATAAAGATCGTGAAGCGGTTCGTGCATTCTTCTTAGAACACGTAAACCCAAATACAGTTTTCTTCTATACATTAGATGAAAAACTCGATTACTTAATCGAACACGATTATTTAGAAGCAGAATTTTTAGGGAAATACAACCGTAAATTCGTTAAGAAATTAATGAAAGAAACGTACAAGAAAAAATTCCGTTTCCGTTCATTTATGTCTGCGTTTAAGTTCTACAAACAATATGCAATGAAGACAAACGATGGTCAACGTTACTTAGAACGTTTTGAAGATCGTATTGTATTTAACGCTCTTTTCTTAGCAGATGGCGATGAGCAATTAGCACATGATTTAGCAGAAGAAATGATTACACAACGTTACCAACCAGCAACACCAACATTCTTAAATGCCGGAAGAAAACGTCGTGGGGAACTCGTTTCATGCTTCTTAATTCAAACAACAGACGATATGAACAGTATCGGTCGTACAATCAACTCAGCTCTTCAATTATCAAGAATTGGGGGAGGAGTAGGGGTAAGCTTGTCTAACGTTCGTGCAGCAGGTGACCCAATCAAGAAAATTGAGAATGCATCAAGCGGTGTTGTTCCAATTATGAAATTATTAGAAGATAGTTTCAGCTACTCAAACCAATTAGGTCAACGTAACGGTGCCGGTGCGGTTTACTTAAACGTATTCCACCCAGATATCGTATCGTTCTTATCTACGAAAAAAGAAAACGCGGATGAAAAAGTGCGTGTGAAGACATTATCACTTGGGTTAGTTGTTCCTGATAAATTCTACGAATTAATCAAAAACGATGACATTATGTACTTATTCAGCCCATACGATGTGGAACGTATTTACGGCGTACCATTTTCATATGTGGACATCACTAAAGAATATGACAACATGGTGAACAACCCTGAAATCCGTAAATCTAAATTACGTGCGCGTGACTTAGAAAACGAAATTAGTAAATTACAACAAGAATCTGGATATCCATATGTGGTGAATATCGATACAGCAAACCGTGTAAACCCAATCGATGGAAAGATTATCATGAGTAATTTATGTTCTGAAATCCTACAAGTTCAAGAACCTTCAGTAATCAACAATGCTCAAGAATATGAACACTTAGGAACAGATATTAGCTGTAACTTAGGTTCTACAAACATCGTGAACTTAATGAAATCTCCTGACTTCGAACGTTCTGTAGATGTAGCGGTTCGTGCGTTAACATTCGTAACAGACCACTCAAGTATCGATGCTGTACCAACTGTTAAAAACGGAAACAGCAAAGCACATACAATCGGTCTTGGAGCGATGGGATTACACACATTCTTTGCATTAAATCAAATGGAATACGGCTCACCTGAGTCTATCGAAGCTACTGATTTATACTTCAGAATGTTGAACTTCTACACATTGAAAGCAAGTAACAAGATTGCCAAAGAACGCGGTAAATCGTTCGAAGGTTTCGAACGTTCTAAATACGCAACAGGTGAATACTTCGACAGCTACATTGCTGAAGAGGTACAAATTCAATCTGATAAAGTGAAGAAAATTTTTGCTAAACTTCCTATTCCAACTGCAGAAGATTGGAAACAATTAAAAGAAGACGTAATGAGCGGTGGATTATATCACCAAAACCGTTTAGCAATTGCGCCAACTGGTTCAATCAGCTACGTAAACGAAACAAGTGCTTCATTACACCCAATCACTCGTTTAATTGAAGAACGTCAAGAGAAGAAGACTGGTAAGACTTATTATCCAGCTCCATTCTTATCAAACGACACTTTACCATTCTACAAATCAGCATACGATATCGATATGCGTAAAGTAATCGATGTATACGCAGCGGCTCAAAAACATATCGACCAAGGAATGAGTTTGACACTATTCATGCGTTCAGAACTTCCTGAAGGATTATATGAATGGAAAGAAGGACGTACAAATAAGATGACAACACGTGACTTAAACATTTTACGTAACTATGCGTGGAATAAAGGCATCAAGTCAATCTACTATGTACGTACATTTACAGAAAACAACGATGAAATCGGAAGTAATGCTTGCGAAAGCTGCAGCATTTAATGGGAATACGAAAGAAAGGACAAAAGCTCATGAGTACAAAACGATATTTTAATGAGATTCTTTCTCAAAATTCTACTCAACCAGTAGAGTACTATAAAGCGATTGACTGGAACCAAGTTGAAGACATGATCGATAAATTAACTTGGGAAAAACTAACAGAGCAATTCTGGTTAGATACACGTATTCCAGTATCAAACGACTTGGACGACTGGAGAACATTATCTCCAGAAGAAAAAGATGTAGTAGGGAAAGTATTCGGTGGATTAACATTATTAGATACGCTTCAATCAGAAGAAGGTGCAAGTTTAATGAAAGATTACGTGCGCACTCAACACGAAGAAGCCGTATGGAATAACATTCAATTCATGGAATCTGTTCACGCGAAAAGTTACTCAACAATCTTCAGTACTTTGCATACAAAAGCAGAAATCGAAGATATTTTCGAATGGACAAACAACAATGAATACTTACAATTCAAAGCAAGAAAGATTAACGAAATCTACCAAAGTAGAGATGCATTGAAGATGAAAGTAGCGTCAACAATGCTTGAAACATTCCTATTCTACAGTGGATTCTTTACACCACTTTATTACTTAGGAAACAACAAGCTTGC
>CAJZJI010000005.1 GCA_916049935.1 uncultured Streptococcus sp.
CCCTACGGGACTCCCATTAAATCTTTTTAACAAACTCAGATTTAAGTTTCATTGCGCCGAAACCATCTATCTTACAATCGATATTATGATCGCCTTCCACGATGCGAATATTCTTCACACGTGTTCCTTGCTTAATATCTTTCGGAGCGCCTTTCACTTTTAAATCTTTGATGACTGTTACAGTATCGCCATCTTGTAATTTATTTCCGTTTGCATCGGTGGCTACTGGGCCTTCTTCAACTTCTGAACCTGGTTCCCATTCATACGCACATTCTGGACATACTAGTAATACGCCATCTTCATATGTGTATTCTGAACCACATTTAGGGCAATTTGGTAATGACATTTGCTTTCCTTCTTTCTTTTAAAAATTCGTCTTAACGACGTTTACGAATCATATCTAAAGGTTTCACTGGCTCAGATACTTTCATCTTGCAGATCATCATCGCATGAGGAGCTGCTTCGATTTCTTCGCCATTTTCATCCCACAATTGTGTTAATGCTTCTTCGTGGTGACGCATTCCTGGTCCGTAGAATTCGATATGGTCTCCAACCTTGAAGTTATTACGTTGTTGTACTGTTGCCATTTGAGTTTCTGGATCATACTCAAGTACTTGTCCAACGAAAGCATATTGAGGAATTTGACGGCGTGGGCCAAATAATTGTTCTTCTTCAGTTGGAATTTGGTAGTAGAATCCAGTTGCTAACTCACGTTGCGCTGCTTTCCATAACTCGTCAATCCATTCTTGTTTACATACATAGTTATCTGGATCTTCGCAGTAAGAATCTACTGCTGCACGGTAAACGTTCGATACTGTTGAAACGTAGTGAATTGATTTCATACGACCTTCAATCTTCAAGCTATCTACACCAGCTTCGATTAAGTCTGGTAAGTTTTGAATCATTGCTAAGTCAACGGCACTCATTGAGAATTTTTCTTCGATTCCTTCTTCGCCAGCGCCGACCATATTCTTTTCTCCGGCAAATGGCATATCGAATAGACCATATTTCCAACGACAAGACTGCGCACATCCACCACGGTTGGCATCACGATGCACCATGTGGTTTGATAATACGCAACGGCCTGAATAAGAAATACACATTGCACCGTGGATAAACGCTTCGATTTCTACATCCACTTTTTCTTGCATTTCTTTGATTTCGTCCATTGACACCTCACGCGCTAACACGACACGCTCTAATCCTTCGTCTTTCCAGAAGTTTAGCGTTTCGTAGTTGGCTGCTGAAGATTGTGTTGATAAATGGATAGGTAATCCTGGCGCTTCTGAGGCACAAATATCCATTAAGGCCATATCACTGATGATGGCTGCATCGATACCGATGTCACGAACCGTACGGAAGAATTCTCCCGCTCCTTTTTCGTCACCTTCGTGCGTAACCATGTTGGCTGCGATATATACTTTTGCGTTATGTGCATGGGCAAAATCAACGGCTTCTTTCATTTCCGCAAAGTCGAAGTTTCCTGCACGGCTACGAAGTCCATATGCTTCCCCACCAAGGAAAACCGCATCTGCTCCGTATAAAATAGCTGTTTTTAGTTTTTCAAGAGTACCCGCTGGAGCAAGTACTTCAGGTTTTTTCAATATTTTTCTTCCCATTTGACTCTCTCCTATTTCACATCTTCTGGATTTAATAAGTAAAATCCTGCTTCAAGGCCACGTACTTTTGGATGGTGTGCGCGCACTTGTAATTCAAGGCTAGCGCTCTTCTCTGGCGTCCATGTACCTGCTTCGATTTCATTACGAGCATTGACGAATAATTTCGCTACTTCCACGAAATCTTGACCTGGAGCTAACACGCCGTCTAATTTCCATTGTGGAATACCCATTTCTGTTAATTCTAACAAATATGGTGCAAGAGACACGTCGTTATTCGCGAAAATATGCGTTCCGTTAATGTCTTCGTAGATTGAATAGTGAGAATCTTCATCGGCAGGTTCTGATACGAATAAACCGCGACGTTTTTCAACCGATTCTTTCTTCTCGATATAGTTAAAGTAGTTATTTAACAGTGGGCGTTTTGAATGATGGATACAAGTCGCACCGTACACAAGAACTTCGATTGGAATTTCTACACCTGCTGCCAAAGTTTTCATTTCTTCACGAGGAATTTCACGCGCAAGCACCGCACCAACGGCACCACGTTTTCCCCAGAAGTTGATTTGACGACTACTTGTTACTAAAACTGCTGCATCATAACGATACGGAATTGAGTACTCAGGGTTCTTCATAATTTGAACCACACCTGGATCTCCTACCGCGATGTTATCAACACCGATTTCCTTCAAAAATGTTAAATACTCAGGCACAAGCGCAATTCCTTCATTATGGAAAATCGCATTTACAGCAACACTTGCTTTCTTTCCATATTGGTGCGCCAATTCCGTTAATTCTTTTTGTTCCTCACGTGTAAACGACATCGGAAGGCGAAGTCCGAATTGGTCTTCCCCAAAATAGATCGTGTCCACGCCCGCTTCAAGCAAGTCTTTTGCTTGTTGGATGGATTCAACTGTTGCAATCAGCTCTATCATCCAAAGGCCCCCTTTGTTTCTATTAAATTTATACTCATCTAGAGTATCATAAAATGGCTCATTTTTCTAATGTTGTATAGAAAAATAAACAATCCACCCTATCGAAATCGTAGGATGGATTTTATTCTTATTCGACTTCTAATTGAATGCCAAATCCTTCTGGCAAAGCGGTAAATACGGCAATCTCAGATGGAAGTAAGTGCCCGATGACGTTTTGTCGAACGTCTTGTGGCAACTCAACTTTAGCAATTTCGATTTCACCTTGATAACGACCGTACTGGCTATTCGCTTGATTGATTTCTCCAACGATGCGGGTTGTCGTAGAAACCTCTCCGTTCAATAAAGCTGAACCACGAGTGCCGAGTACTCGGTACACAAAATCACTAGCATCGATACGGTCACGAAGAACTTTACCTGTTAATTCCACGGGTGCTTCTGCCTTTAGTGACACAAACCCTTCTTGGAATTCCTTCATGACTTTTTGAGTGGACTCGTTAATAAATGTATCTCCCACTAAAATCATATCCGTATGTGATGCAATTAATTCGCAAATCGCCAATCGCGTATCCAATGTACGATGCGTTTCCACTGTTGGTAAACCTTCATGAAGTGGCCCTCTTAAAGGCTCATCTCCTGGAATAAACGCCAGTACTTTTACGCCAAGCGCATGCAAATTTTGATTAATCGTGGTGAATTTTTCAAGCGAAATCCCTGAATACACTTTTGGATAATAATTATGACAAGCGATGATTTGACGGGCAAATCCGAGTCGTTCTAACACTTTATATTCACGGTGGGTAAACGTCGACGCATTCACAACAAGCGTAAACGCCTTTCCGCAACGTTCGATAAACGCTTCGTCCCCAAATTCGTCCAGACGTAAGTACGATAGCCCCGCATTTTTCAGAGCCGCAATATTTTCTTTGGTAAGATCTTTATGGGCGATGTCTGGAATTAAATCTACTTCATATGAGCGAGCAAGCTCCACAAGACGAGCCATATCCGAAATTTCTAACGGATGTTCTGGTAACTGAAAAGAAGTGAAAGCCACGGTTTGACGCGCGGCTTTCATTTCTTCTAATACTTGTGTAACGACTTGTTCACCAAGATTGATATAGATGGAGCGCCCAAAAGAAATGTTTGCTCTATTTGTTTCCATATACTTCGTTAATACGATCTTCATCTACACCGAAGAACCATGTGATGACAAATCCACCGATGTAAGCTCCGACCATTGCAGTTAAGAAGAGTACTTGAGTTCCTGGTACCATAATTAAAGCACCGAATAACCCAGAAACCCCTTGAGATACAGTACCTAAGTGGAATAGAACTGCTAACATACCGCCGACACCAGATCCTAAGCAGGCTGTTAAGAATGGTTTACCTAAAGGAAGTGTTACAGCGTACATCATTGGTTCCCCGATACCTAAGATACCAACTGGTAATGAGTCTCTTGTTAATTGTTTTAATTTTTTGTTCTTAGTCTTCAAGTATAATGCTAAACCTGCACCCACTTGTCCACCACCGGCCATCATTAAGATTGGTAATAGGTAGTTGATACCTTGAGTTGGCCCTTCTGGATTGTTTAATAGAACGTGGATTGGAGTTAACGCTTGGTGTAAACCAACAGATACGATTGGTAAGAATCCAGCAGCTAAAATGTAACCACCAAAGATTCCTAATTGTTCATATACGAAGTTTAATACTGTGTAAATACCTTGAGTTAACGCAGCCCCAGCAGGTTGGATGATTAATACTGATAAGAATGCACCAATGATTAATGTTAATAATGGTGTTAAGAATGTCTTCAACATTGATGGGATTACTTTATCAATAGCGCGTTCTAAGTAAGCCACGACAATCCCCATCATTAATGCAGCTAGTAAACCACCAGCACCTGGGTTGAAAGGTTTATCCGTAAATGGCATCAACACTTGACCAGCATCTGTTTTTAATAGAAGTGGCATTGTTGTAACACCAAGAGACATACTTCCTGCGATTGCCCCAAGAATAGGAGTTCCTTTGAACTCACGAGCAGCATTGTAACCTACATATAAAGGCAAGAAGGTGAATAGGCCCCAACCCATTGTACGGATTGCTTGGTACCACCATTCAAAGTTATACGCATTTTGTGTAGATACGTTAATAACGTTTGAAATACCGTTAATTAAACCAGCAGCGATAATCCCTGGTAATAATGGTACGAAAATGTTAGCGATATGTTCCAAGAAGCGTTGAACTGGTCCATTGTGTTTTGCTTTATTTTCTTTTTTATTTTCTTTTGCTAAATCAGCTGCGTCTACTTCGTCTACGCTGCCTAATTCAATTCCTGTTAATTCCGCAAATTCACGACCTACTTCAGTCACTTTACCAGGTCCTAAAACGATTTGAACCCCTTGTTCACGTTCTACAACCCCTAATACTGAATCTACATCTTTTAATCCAGCCACATCTACTTTAGATGTATCTGCTACTGTCAGACGTAAGCGAGTCATACATGTAGCGTTGCTGACCACATTTTCCTTCTGTCCGACTTTATTTAAAATTTCACTTGCTACTTTCTTTGCATCCATTTTATTAAGCCTCCTTATTTTTCATTGCCTTTACGATATTCATTTGATTTTCCTGAAGCAGTCTTTCTGCTTCTTGTGCCGAAATATGATGTATTTGAGAGATAATAGCGACTTTTAAATCAAAATCATTTTCCTCAAGAACACGTCTTGCGTCTTCTGGAGAAAGATCGGTAATCTTCGCAAGAATATTGCTTGCTCGTTGTTTCAACTTTTGATTCGTTGGTTGAACATCGACCATATATCCTTTGAAGATTTTTCCTACTTGAATCATCGCAGTCGTCGTAATCATATTGAGAATGATTTTTTGAGCCGTCCCTGCTTTCATTCGAGTAGAGCCTGTAACCACTTCTGGGCCAGTAATCGCTTCGATACCAACTGAAGCGACTTGAGAGATTAAAGCGTTCGGAGAATTGGAAATCGCACCTGTGAAACATCCAACCTCATTGGCATAGGCAAGGCCTGCTGCGACATAAGGAGTCCGTCCACTCGCGCTAATTCCGATGACTACATCCTCTTTGACAAGATCCAAGTCTCTCAACTGTGCTTCGGCTAAGGTTTCATCGTCTTCGGCACCTTCAATAGCGTTTCGAAGAGCATAATCTCCACCCGCAATGATTCCCACTACCATCTCCGGTGATACACCGAATGTTGGTGGGCATTCACTTGCGTCCAGAACACCAAGTCGACCAGAAGTCCCCGCGCCCAGATAAATCAATCGGCCTCCTTTCTCGAATGCTTGTACAACACCTGCTGTAACTTTTTCAATTTCTGGAATGCACTGTTCAATCGCATCGGTAATTTTTCTGTTTTCGTCATTCATATAACGTAAAATCTCACCAATCGACTGTGTTTCAATATCCTTACTTCTGTCATTGACTTGCTCTGTCATCAATTTTGAAATATCATCCATTTTCTCCACCTCCTCTTAAAAATTCCACTAAAATTCATAATGAAATCGTTTTTCTTAAACATATTATACAGCGTTGTAAATTTTATTTCAATACTGTATAATGAAATCGGAAACAATATTTCTCGAAAAAGGTAGGGATTCCATGAAAAAGTTTTTAACAGCCACAGATAAAAAAATTGAAGAATTTATCGCCAAACACTCCGACGTCGTGCTTTCTTCGAGCATTCATGTATTAGCAGATGAAATTGGGGTTTCGTCTTCTTCTATTAGTAAATATATTAAAAAAATTGGGTTCCGTTCTTACTCTCGATTTAAGGTGAATTTAGCACAGCAAAACTCACAGTCCATCGATGAACAAATCGATAAAGACGACTCCATTAAAACCATTCAATCAAAATTAATTAAGACGGTTACTCGTTCCTATGAGATGACGATTGAACTCATCGATGACGACACGCTAGATCATGTGATTGACTTACTCAAAAACGCAAATAAAATCTATACTTTTGGGGTTGGCGCTTCAGGACTAGTCTGCAGCGATATTTACTTTAAACTCAGCCGTATCGGTAAAAATATCGTGTATCACACTGACTCACATATTCAACTGGCAAGCCTTAGCAACGCTACAGAAAATGACTTAGTGATTGGTGTTAGCTACTCTGCGAACACAAGAGAAGTTAATGCAGCCTTTGAAATTGCTAAACAACGCGGCATCCCAACCGTATCGATTACTGGACAAGGCAACGGCAATCTAGACGCTCTCAGCACCTATTGCCTCAAAGTTCCTCGCCATGAAAAATCGATTCGTTCCGCAGCCATTACTAGTCGTAACGACTCACTCTTCTTAGTCGACTTACTCTACTTAGGGCTTCTTCAAAAAGACGAAAGACGTCAAAACGAAATTTTAGAATCGAGTTACCAACTCACTCACCAATTAAGAAAATAAAAAAGAACTATCCTCAAAGCGGACTTCACTTAGGGATTTGTAGAAAAACAGATTTTGAGTGACGTCTTCAAGCGGTGACAAAAGAAATAACGACCATGCAAGAGTAGCAATGCTCCTGTGTGGTCGTTTTCTTATTTGGTAATGTAATTAACTACTTTCCTTAAACATTCTAGACTACTCTCTGTAGATATGTTTTCTTCACTCCCTGGCGCGGTAAGAGTGAGGGTGCCCCACATAGAGTTTTGATTTAAGTATTCTAATAAAACATTTTCATATGTTCCACTAGCTGAAGAAGAAGTACTTCCTGGATCAGACCATCTCCATCCACCCATTGCATGATAGACAAAACTATCAATCACAATTCCTGACAGATGATAACTACTAAAATATGTGTCTCTTATGAACCTAAAGTGTTTACAAGTATCTAGTAATAAACCATTGCTACTAGAGTTTTTGTTTTTCATTGCTTCTTGTTCAGCCTTTGGATTTGTTGAACGCCAGTTACCACCCATATTAGTATCAGGATATTTGTATGTACCATCCCAAGAGCCATACCAGTCTGTTTTTTTAAATGCTGGAAGAATTTCAAATTTCATTCCGTCACTAAAGTTTATTTTTACAACTTGCCCATCGGCACGTACTTCGCTACGAGGG
The DNA here is from genome assembly GCA_916049935.1 of uncultured Streptococcus sp. Lineage (GTDB taxonomy): Bacteria > Bacillota > Bacilli > Lactobacillales > Aerococcaceae > Granulicatella. The sequence goes on from CAJZJI010000005.1 coordinate 7,635, forward strand.
TATGATGAAATAATCGCTTGACGAACTGATTGTAATAAACGTGATTGTCCATTACCTTTTATCACATCATGTTTTAAATACACATTCTCAGGTAAAACAACCAAAATATCTATATCACTTGTGTCAATTGCAGTTCCACGTCCATATGAACCAACATAGAAGCTATTTTGCGTATCACTTGAAAAACCCCAAAATTCTTTATTAATGGCGGCCGTAACGGTATGATAACGTTTTGAAATAGTTGAACGAATACCTTGGTCTATTACTTCGCCTCTCTTTTTTATATAATCACTCATTTTTCTTACCTCCTATGTAGAGAGTTAGGAAGATTACAGTTTATTTCCTCATCAGTAAATTGATTGTCATGATTCACATTTAATGCAGTGCGTGCTTTTTTTACAGCTTTGTCAGTAGTGCGTGGCGCTTCAGCATATAGGACATCTAACTTTTCTACAATATCCTGATACATATCTGCTAACTCATTTACTGTTTTTTGTTTTAGATGAATTAACATTAATAGCAATTTTAATTCATCCCTAATTTTCAACAGTTTCTGAGCGGAATTTTTATGAGCTGAAACTAACGTCTGTAAATCAAAAGATTTAAAGAAAGCACTAACGAAAACTGATACAAATGATATTAATGCAGATAACACTTTCAACCACATTTGATCTGTAAATATTAAAGAAACAATCCCAACCGATGTTAGGGATGCAGTTGCTATTTTAATAGTTTCCATGCATTTATATTGTGAAAAATATATATCAGCCTGTTTTTCTTGGATTTTGTGTGACCATACAACACTTCCAAAAGTATTTCTTACAGAATCCTCCAATATAGAATATTCATCATCCACGAAACGAACCTCCTTTGTTATTACGAAACTCAATAAGCATTTTCTGGAATATTTGAGAATTTAGATATTCCTCTTTAATTACATCCATATTGTATCCATTTACCTTTTCAAAGTAAGGCAACCATATGTTGTCGTTATAGTTTTCTTTGTTTTTCCAATTTTGTTTAAGGTATTCTTTAAACTCTTCTTTTTCAGCATTTGTATCAAACACAAGGATACATTCCATAAATCTATCATGTGCTATTGTCTCATCATCACCATCTGGATGATAGTAAAACTCATGGACGATATATTCAACTGAGTCTTTAATGAAATACTTAAACGCAATATCCCAATGATGATATTGTGTTAATGATACACCGTCAGTTCTAGGAGAAGGCGTAAAATAACGACCACCATCAAGCGATAATCCTTCTAATGAAGCGAGCATTGTTTGGTGATAATACAAATTGATATCATACCATCTAGGGTGAATATCGGTTTGATTAAACAAGTAATATTGATATCCACTTTTACTTTCGTCTATATTATTCTCTATAGTAAATTCAGGTGAAAATCTGTAATATTTTTTCTCTGTACAACAATCATCGGGAGAATAATCCCACAAATCGGATCTTTTCAAATAAAGCATCATTCTTTCTAATGGCGGTGAAAGCAATCCAAAACGTTTTTTCCATAGTGTCTCTATTTGCGATAAATCAGCAGATTTATTCTTTGGTGTATTTGAATCCATTACTCGTGTGTAGATATTATAAGCCCTTACGGACTGATAATGATCAGTCAAATAAAATGGTGTTGTATTACTGTTGTGTATAACAATTACATCTATTTCATTTTTGCCGAAGGAGATATTTTTAACACTGACAATAGGTCTAACTCCACCAGCAAAATGCTTTTCTCTTAAAAAATCAACCAATTTCTGTGTGTTTTTCTGTTTGGATCAGACTTCACAGAGGAAAATGAATAATCATTTTCCTCATCAACACCAATAATAATATATGCATCTCTATTCACAAGATTGTTAGCCATACAAATAATATCATGTAGTAAATCAGCTTTCTTGTCTCGGGAATACCATTCTCGTTTAAAATCCCAATAGTTGCCTTCCTGCTTTAGTGAAATTAACTTTTTGATATCATATTTGTGCATTAAATATATACCTCCAATCATTCACAACTAACACTATTGTAACTAGCTATCCAGCAATTACATCTTCTATAATCTGCTTAACTTTTTTATTGCTTAACTGTGTATGGAACGAAACAGTGTATCCATCGATAGTAAGTTGCTTAAAGAAAGCCTCAGCGCATTTTATCTTAGCATCTTCAATACCACGAAGTGTGGACTTATTTTCTACCAGCTTTGTTTCCACAATAATGTTCAATTCCTTTGTCCCGTCTTTATGCTTAACAACATACATAAAGTCAGGGCTATAGTTTTCGCCGACTATCGTAGGAATAGCAACGCTTGATTTTGGGATTTTTCCGTAGACTACAACCTCATCAATATCAGTCATGATATTGGCTTTTTCAAGAGGTGAGTCAAAAACAATCTTGTCATACAGATATTTGTCTGAAGGTGTACCTTCAGCAAATTTAGTACCTACGTTTCCTTGCTTGATAACATCTCTAGGTGAACCGTCTTTATAAGTTAAGGCTGTCTCTGTTACAGGTTGGGCAGAACGTTTATACTTGAAGCGAGTTTGCATTTTCTCGATACGCCAATCTGTAAAATCAGAAACAATATTGGCTACAGAATACTCATTTATGTATTCTGCAGGAATATCTTTCTCTTCAGAAAGATCACACATAGATTTGTGGATTTCTTTAATAGGTATACTAGTCTGCTGGCTGATTCTTTTCAAGAATTCATTGTATGGAATAGGGCGTTTTATTGAATATGATACGCCAGAATCTTCTCTTACAACCATGGCGTTTCCTTCTGTTGCAACCTGATTTCGATAGCTATACAAAGTTACATTACCGAAAATTCCAGCTCTTCTCAAAATATCATGTAATGCCTGTGGGATTTCATCTGTTAGGTCGGCATCATAAAATAAGTAATATTTGTGATTGATACGTTCCCATAATTCTTTTAATTCGGAGTATACTGCTTTTCTTACATGAATTATTTCTTTCTTATCTTTATTGACATCAGTAACCTTGTTGCTGCCTACTCCTGAAGTAAATTCAGGATAATCAGCATAAAAAGCATCCCTGTTTTCAGTGCGAATTTCATAGTTACGATTGATGTATTTTTTCATCATCAAATTCATAAATAAATCGTCTGGGTCAACGCCTCGCTCTTTAGCCACTTTATCCAATGCCTCTTGAGAAAGAGTAAGAGTTTCTGGTAATTCACCATTAATTTCATCAACAAGTCTTTCAGCAAAATCAGCTTCAGTAAAGTCAACAATATAATTAAGCTTAAATTCCTCGTTAGATATACGGTTACCATTTTCATCGACAGGAAGACGAAGCCCACGACCTACCTCTTGCAATTTGCTGTTATCACTTCCGCTGGAACGTAATTTTGCAATTGTGAATACATTAGGATTATCCCATCCTTCTTTCAAAGTCCATTTAGAGAACAGGAATCTTCTTGTGTTGAATGACCCATCCTCTTTACGAAGCGAAATAAGACCTTTCTTATTATGAAGGATTTCAGCAACTTCATTTGCAATAGCTTCATCTGACTCACTATTATCCTGTGCAAAATAACCGGCATGACAAGCAGGAATATCGGCTTTGCTTGCTTCAAGGTAGTCTTTGTATTCCTGTTCGTTATCCGGAAGTGTTAGTAATAATTCTTCGATCTTCTCAAGTAACAATCTTTCAAACATCATTTTCAGATAAGCCTCTTTACCGTCTTCTGAATCACGGTAAGAAGTAATATCATCAATGAAAAACAGTGCCAGAGTTTTAATTTTGAATTGTCTTCCAGAGAAATTCTGACGTTCAGTTTCAAAATGTCTCTGAATTGCCAATTTCAGCATTTGTTCTTGATAAGATGAAGAATAAATATCTGTGTTGAATTCTTCACCTTGATATTTAACTTGTCCGTTTACCAACTCAATGAAGTTTTTACCAATAGCACTGATTGTAAGTCCCTCAAAAGATGAATCAATTATAGAAAGCGATTCCCCCGGTGTAAGTGTATAAGTCTTTGTTTCCTCGCCACGTTTTTTGAATTGGAAAGTAGCAGAAGTTTTTGATACTACAGATAATAGTTTAACCTTTTCTTCCTTTTTTGATAAGGGCTCAAAATGTTCCTTCGCAATGCCTTTAATCAAATTTAGATTGAAGGAATCACAAGCATTAAGTTCATATACAAGGTTATTAAAGTCCTTAAAAATTACCTTATTTCTTCCTTTGCCAACAGTTATATCCGGGAAGGTTGCTCCATAACGAATAATAATCTGTGGACATAATTCTTCAACAATTGCTTTATATGCTTTCTGGTCACGAGAAAATCTATGTGGTTC
>CAJZJI010000006.1 GCA_916049935.1 uncultured Streptococcus sp.
TTCGCAAGTGTATTTCCACTTTTTTGTTCTACTGTAGTTTTTTGTTCTACAGTGGTTGTTTCAACCTTCGAAGAATTTGTTGTATCTGGAGATTTTGTCGTATTTTCTACTTTTTCCCCTTTGGACTCTGTCGTTGAAGATTGATTATTGGAAATTTGAACTCCCGGAGCAGAATTATCTGCTGTTTGTCCTGACCTACGTGAACACGCTATTAATGTTAATCCCAAAAATGTAAATACTAGTCCTTTTATGATATTTTTGCTCATTCATACACCACCTTTCACATTTTTATTATTCTATCATAATTTTTCTGAAAAGTATTTCATTTCACATTATTGTAATTATATTGAAAAGCGGGTCACCTCTCTCTTTTTCTTTCCACTTTGTTTCCAATAAAAAATGCCCTATCATAGCTACAACTATGATAGGACCTTTCTGTGAATGTTATTGTTTTTCTTTAATTTCTTCCACGTAATTATAGACCATATGTCCTGCTTGTCCGCCATCTCCAACAGCTGTTGTGATTTGACGTAATGTTTTTTGACGAACATCGCCGACAGCAAAAATTCCAGGAATAGAAGTTTCCATTTGCTCGTTTGTCACGATCCAACCTTCAGCATCTGTGATGTTTAAGTCTTTGAATGGATCAGAAACTGGTAAAAGTCCCACATAGATGAAGACACCATCCGCATCATGCGTTGTCACTTCGCCAGTATTCACATCTTTTACGCGAACGCCTGTGATCTTAGAACCGTCTCCAACGAATTCTTCAACGACTGAATTCCATAAGAAGTCGATTTTTTCGTTAGCAAATGCGCGGTCTTGCAATACTTTTTGCGCACGCAATTGGTCACGACGGTGAACAATCGTTACGCTCTTCCCGAATTGTGTTAAATACGTTCCTTCTTCAACGGCTGAGTCTCCTCCACCGATGACGAAGATTTTCTTGTCTTTGAAGAATGCTCCATCACATACCGCACAGTATGAAACGCCACGTCCAGCGTATTCTTCTTCCCCTGGTACTTCTAATTTACGGTGATAAGAACCCGTCGCAATGACTACTGCATAAGCATAGTATGTTTTCTTGCCGGCTGTGATGACTTTAAGGTCGCCCTCTAATTCGATTTTTGAAACATGACCGTATGCATATTCAGCACCGAATTGCATCGCACCTTTATACATATTGTCCGCTAATTCTGGTCCAGAAATCGTAGGGAAACCAGGATAGTTTTCTACATCTGAAGTGTTTAATAATTCTCCACCAGGAACACCTTTTTCGAGGATTAGTGTTTTTAAATTTGCACGAGAAGTATAAAGCGCTGCTGTCATCCCACCAGGGCCACTTCCGATAATGACTACATCATAAATTGTTCTTTCTTCCATCAGAGATTCTCCTTTTGTATAAACTAAGAGCGCTGAGACATAGTCCAACGCTCCTCTTCATTTTAAGTGTAAGATACTCACTTTAAAACGGCAACTTTATTGCTCATCCAAAGTTCCTTCGAGTTTTTTACCTAATTCAATCACGTATTGTTTTAAGCTATCTTTGATTTCTGGATGTTCCAACCCGAATTCAATACTTGTTTTCATGAATCCAAACTTGTCACCCACATCGAAACGCTCACCCTTGAATTGTTTCGCAAACACTCTTTGAGTAAGGTTCAATGTATCAATGGCATCTGTTAATTGAATTTCGCCACCCGCACCTGGTTCTTGTTTTTCTAAAATCTCAAAAATTTCAGGTGTTAATAAGTAACGACCAATAATCGCTAAGTTACTTGGCGCATCTTCAGGTTTTGGTTTTTCTACGAAACGACGTACATTAAACAATCCATCTTCTACTTGGCTTTCAGGATCAATAATTCCGTATTTATATGTTTCTTCATGAGGAACTTCCATTACGGCTATATTTGAAGCATGAGTTTTTTCATACCCTTCAATTAATTGTTTTGTTAAAGGCACTTCATCACGCATAATATCGTCCCCAAGCATAATCACGAATGGCTCGCCACCCACGAATGCTTTCGCTTGAAGCACAGCGTCTCCTAATCCTTTTGGATAAGATTGACGCACAAAGTACAAGTTAATTCCTGTTGTTTCTTGAACAAGTTCTAACAACTCTGTCTTCCCTTTTGCTTCAAGGTTTGACTCTAATTCGATGTTTGAGTCGAAATGATCCTCGATTGGACGTTTGCTCTTACCAGTTACGATTAAAATATCCTCAATCCCTGATGCTAGAGCTTCTTCAACGATATATTGAATCGTTGGTTTGTCTACGATTGGCAACATTTCTTTCGCCATCGCTTTTGTTGCTGGAAGGAAACGAGTTCCGAGTCCTGCTGCTGGAATAACGGCTTTTCTTACTTTTGTCATGTGTCTTCCTCCGTTTTGGTTTATTGGTGTTCTTTAATCGATGCTTCGGATTTAAATTCACGACCCATTAGACGTTGAATCTCTTCGCGAACATCATGTCCTTTATATAAAACATTGTAAACAGCAGTTGTAATTGGCATTTCGATATTCTTCTCTTGTGCCAAAGCGTAGACGGCTTTACACGTTTCTACCCCTTCTACAACCATTCCCATATTTTCCAAAATCGTTGGAAGCGGAATGCCTTTCCCGATTTGGTCCCCACATCTCCAGTTACGAGAATGAATACTCGTACATGTTACGATTAAATCGCCCACACCACTAAGTCCAATAAAGGTCAGTGGGTCTGCGCCAAAAGCAATTCCTAGACGACTAATTTCTGATAATCCTCTTGTCATTAACGCAGCTTTTGCATTGTCCCCATAGCCTAAACCATGAAGAGCCCCTGCTCCAACCGCAATAACGTTTTTAAGTGCAGCTCCCATTTCTACTCCGACACAGTCCGTATTTGTATAGACACGGAAGAAGGAATTACTGAAAAGAGTTTGTACATACTTAGCAGATTCCAAGTTTTCGCATGCTGCAGTTATGGTTGTGATGTCACGACGCGCCACTTCTTCGGCATGACTTGGTCCAGATAACACCACGATATCTTCGTAGCTGTCACGGTCCAACTCTTCAGCTAAAATTTCTGAAATACGTTTAAACGTTTCTTGTTCTAACCCTTTACTTGCATGAATAATCATCGGTTTATTTTCTAGTAATCCATTTAATTGTTTGGCTACTAAACGAATGACTTTTGTTGGGAGTACGAATAAGACCGCATCCACACCCTTCACGGCTTCGGTTAAATCTAAATAGCCTCGAATTGCTGGGTCCAGAAACACCCCTGGAAGGTAATGTTCATTCGTATGACGCTCATTAATTTCTTGAATTTGAGCTTCGTTATTTCCCCATAAGCGAGCTTCATGATGGTTTTCTGCGAGCACCATTGCCAGTGCTGTCCCCCATGAACCTGCTCCTAAAATAGCTACTTTTGTCATAGTTGTTCTCCTTTACGCTTTTCCAAACAATACTGGAGATTGTGGATCGTCAATCGATACATAATCTGGCACGGCTGGAACTCTACGTCTTCTCACCACGATAATAGCGATGCCTAATAAGAATAACACAATTGAGACTAATTGCGAAATTCGGATAATACCAAACATCCAGAGGCTATCTGTACGCATTCCTTCAATAAAGAAGCGCCCAAATGAATACCATAATAAGTATCCTGACATGATTTCTCCGACTTTTACGCCTTTACGTCTGCGTAAGTAGAATAAAATTAATACGCCGACAAAAGACCAAAGTGATTCATATAAGAAAGTTGGATGGTAATAAACACCATCAATATGCATTTGCTCAATAATAAAAGTTGGTAAATGCAAGCCTTCTAGGAATGCGCGCGTTACAGCTTCTCCATGCGCTTCTTGGTTTGTGAAGTTTCCCCAGCGCCCAATCGCTTGTGCGAGTAAAACGACAGGTGCCAAGATGTCTAAGAGTAATGCAAACGATACTTTTTCTTTTTTCGCAAACCAGTAGACAGTTGCTGCACCGGCAATGACACCACCGTAGATGGCTATTCCTCCATGCCAAATTTGGATGATTTCACCAGGATTTGCTAAGTAGTACTGCCATTCAAATAGAATGTAGTACAAGCGAGCTCCGACAAAGCCAAGTGGCACTGCCCAGAATACTAAATCAATGATAAATTCTTTTCGATACCCTTTACGAGTGGCTTCTTTATCCGCCAATGTTGTTGCTAAGTAAATTGCAAAAGCAATAATAATCCCATACCAACGCACTTGTAATCCACCGATTTCAAACGCAATCGGATTAATGGCCGAAACCATTTCTAAAACATTCATGTAACTAACCTCTAAACTTCTTTATTTTCTGCAATTAATTGTGTTAAACGATTCGTGAAGCTTTCTGTTGCATCGAATCCCATTTTCTTCGCACGGAAATTCATACATGCCACTTCTAAGATAATCGAAACGTTACGACCAGTCTTCACTGGGATGCGGATTTTCGGAATCTCTACACCCATCAATTCAACATTTTCCATATATCCACCTAAACGGTCATATCTCTTATCAGGTGTCCAGTTTTCAAGATGAACCACTAAATCGACTTGTTTTTGATCCAGAATTGCCCCTGCACCAAAGAGCGTCATCACATCCACAATACCAACACCGCGGATTTCGATTAAGTTGTTCAAGATTTCTGGTGCTTCCCCGATTAATGTTAATTCATCGTATTGATACAACTCTACTCGGTCATCCGCAACAAGACGGTGTCCTTTTTGCACAAGCTCTAACGCAGTTTCAGATTTACCGACGCCACTTTCACCTGTAATCAACAGACCAATTCCGAATACATCGAGTAATACACCGTGTACCGAAGAACGCTCCGCCAATCTTCCTTCTAAGAAGTTTGTGACACTACTTGATACTTGTGTTGTCTTCGAAGTTGCTTGTAAGATTGGAATTTGCGCTTTTGCAGCAGCTTCCACTAATTCTTTTGGCGGTTCTAGTTTTCTTGAAATAATAAAACATGGTGTCTCTGGTTTACAAAGACGTTCCATCACTTCTAATCGAATCCCTTCATCCATGGATGCCACAAAAGAAGTTTCTGTACGACCTAATAACTGGATACGTTCTGCTGGATAGAAATTTAAAAATCCTGCTAATTCTAATCCCGGTCTTGAAATTTCACTTGTAACGATTGGACGGTCAAGATACTCCTCTCCATAAATTGGTTTTAAATGAATATTCTTGATTAATTCTCTAACCGTAACACTTTTCATATTATCCCTCATTTCTTTATACCCTTCTACTATACCATATTTGAGCGCTTTCTTGTATGCTTTTAGAATTTATTAAACTTCTGTTCATTCTGCCAAATAATCTAAAAAATATTTTTTTAAAAAAATTGATCAACCTACTTGAATATTTTATAGGATTTTATATAATAGTCTAAGTTTCTGAATAGGAGGAAAAAACATGGTATTTTATTCATATGAATTTTTAAAAAGTAAAGTTCAACAAATTGATTATATTCAATTAGGACTGACACTTTTTGTCATTGTTATTTTAGCAATTTCCTTATATCGTTATTTTAAAAATAAACAAGACACAAAATTTCGCGAATTAGCATTAATCGCCGTCATCGGTATCTTAATTCTTGCTGGTTCTAAGATTGCTGGCTTACAGTCTTCTAAAAATTCAGAAAATCAATATTCTGGAGCCCTTCGCTTCGTTGAAACGATCGCTCAAGATTTACATGTTAATAAAGAAGATGTCTATATTAATACTGAAGCCGCAACGGATGGAGCCATCGTAAAAGTTGGCGATCAATTCTATCGAGTATTAACAGGAGATAGCCCTGAACATTACCTACTCGAAAAAATGGAATTGCAAAATCCAAAAGTGACGATTAAGGAGGCTGAATAAGTTGAACTTTTCATATATCGATGTCGCAATCAAACTTGCACTTGGACTATTATCATTAATTGTTGTTATCAACTACACAGGTAAGGGAAATCTTGCTCCAACCTCTGCCAGTGACCAAGTACAAAACTATGTACTCGGGGGAATTATCGGGGGTGTGATTTATAATCCCTCCATTACCATCTTACAATACTGCATCATCTTATTAATCTGGTTCGCCTTAGTGTTGTCGCTTCGTTGGGCAAAAACAAACAACCGCCAAGTCAAGAAGTTGATTGACGGAGAACCTCTACAGTTAATTAGACATGGGAAAATTGATGTTGAAAATGTGCGTTTAGCTGGTCTAACGGCTCAAGAAGTTGCCTTCAAACTACGCGCACAAGGTGTCTTCTCCATTCGAGATGTAAAAAGTGCGATTTTAGAGCAAAACGGACAATTAATCCTCACAAAATCGGGGGAAGAAAACCCAAAATATCCTCTCATTACTGATGGAGTTATTCAACAAAATGTTTTAGAAGTCATCAACAAAACAGAAGATTGGGTGACTGAACAACTGGCTGCCCAAGATATTCAAGATGTTTCAGATGTATTCCTTGCAGAATACAATAGCGGCCAATTAATGGTTGTGAAATACTAATGGAATCCAAACAAAAATAAGCGACCAAATTGGTCGCTTATTTTTTATTTATTAGTCTACTAGATTTTCAACAAAGCGTTGGAAAATCGTTAACAGAATGCTTACTACTAAGGTAATGAGTGGATCCGAGAATGAGAATCCCGGTCCTACAAACCATGATGTTAAGCTTAACATCATCGCATTTAACACAAAGCTAAAGCATCCAAACGTTACAATCGTTACTGGCAATGTTAAAAGGAATAAAATCGGTTTAACGAATAGGTTTAGTACCGCAAGCACGATACTTGCAACAAGCGCTGCTACCCAGTTTGTAACGTAAAATTGTGGTATAAACCACGCAATCACCAAGAACCCTAATGTGTTAATAGCAATCTTTTTAGTAATTGACACTAAAAATCACTCCAATCGTCGTCATCATCTTCCTCTACGCGGCGCGCCGTTTTACGCGGGCGAGAGCTTCCAGAAGTGTAATAGTAAGTATTTCTGCGTCTATTGTCACGATAATACCCAGTGCTTTCTTCTGGAATAATGATAGCAAGTAAGATGTAAAGGATGATAGGGAAACCTGAGAAACTACAAATAATAAACAGCACACGTACAATTGTTGGATCTACATCGAAGTATTCCGCAATTCCTCCCATTACCCCACAAACAACTCTGTTCTTTCTCGAGCGTCTTAATTTTTTCATTTTGTTTATCCTTCTTTCTTGCTACTTGAATCTGATTGTAGCTGATTTACTTGTATATTTCCAGTTGTAGTTTCTGCAACTACTCTTGTCATTAAGTTTCGAGTTTTACGAATCAATGCACTTCTTTCTGCTAAATCCTTCGTTTGTCGAATCACTTCAAAGACTGTTTCATCAAAGTGAATCGAACCAAGTGACGTTTCAATTTCGGCTTCCAGTCCGACTTCTTCAGCAACTTCGATTTTAATATTTCCATTTACGGTTTCAACGTCTACTTTTTTCGTTTCTGGATGTGCGACTGCTACTTTAATATTTCCTGTTACGGCTTCTAGCTTCGTTCCAAGGAATTGACCATCGAGATGAATATTACCATTCACCGTTTCAGATACAATATCTTTGAAATCGAGTTGTTCATATTTAAGATTTCCGTTCACTGTTTCTGCTTCAAGAAGAACCCCTTTAACATCCTTCAAGCGAATATCTCCATTATCCACTTCGAAGTAATAATCTTTTCCTTCTAACTCTTTCAAATGAAGTGTTGTATTCAACCCTTTGACGGCAACATAATCATACACTTTTTGCGGAAGTGAAATCGTCCAGTCGCAGTATACGCGCTTGCTGACACTCTTGATGACAATCTTATCGTCGTCTACGCCCACCTTCACACGGTCGCGAACAAATCCTTCTGCATCGAAAAACTCTTCGTCTTGCGCAGCCACGCGGCAATTTCCTTCAATCGTCATCGTGTTGCCAGGAACAGTCTTCACACGAACAATTCCGTTGGCCACTTTGAAATCGAGAATGCTCGCATCATCGATTACTTGATGGAAATGATACGGTACTTTTTTGCCGTTTTTGGCTTCTAAGTAAGGCATGTTCGCTTCTGTATTTTGAATGACTGATCCCACCGCTGTCACAATTGAGTCTGCGAATTTTGCAGCCCATGAAGAGATATTTCCCGCTGTTCTACGAGTTTTATCTTCCCAGTCAGTGTCTTGCACTTTCTTCTTCGCTTTCTTAAAGCTTTCTTCCCATTCTTCTTTCTTTTCAGCTTTCATTTTGGCATCGGCTTGTTTCTTCTCTTGTAACAAGCTCTTATATTGGTTGTTCAACTGTTCTGCTTCTTCTTGCAGACGAACGAGTTCCATCTCTTCATCCACTGTCAACGGTTCAAGTTGCTCAGCCGTTTTGATTTCATCGATACGGCGATCGATTTCTTTTGTACGTTTTAAAACCGCTTGAATCGATTCATCTGTTTGGTCGCTTTGAGCTGAGAATTTTGTAAATACACTCGCCACCCCTTCCAATACAGAATCGACTTGGCTTGAAGTTGGCTGTTCTTTGTTGCTTGCCTTCTCACCCATTTTTTCGAGTAAGACTACTGCTTCCTCTGCTGAAATAATTCCTTTGTCTACTAATTCTAAAATTCTATCTTTTTGATTCATTTTCGTTTCCCCCTTAAATCGGTTCGTTCTTGATTACATTCTTAGTGTACAAAACTTCACTGATGAAATCATAGGACCTAAGGTGGATTTTTCGTCCAACCTTCTCTAAACCCAAAGTTGTATATCGAGTGTTTTATCTTTCCTCCCCCTACAATTTGATAATGACGTTCTAAGATTCCGTAGAATTCAACGGATTTTATACTTGCAGTAATGGGGAATTGTATTAAATGCGAAATAGAGAATGTAGGAATTTATTCCGTACATTCTCTTTGAGGCTTTAAAGGTGAGAGACCTTGGCTCGAACCGGTACCCCATTACAGCAATGTATAAATAAATCCGTAGGAATTCGAAGGAATCTTTCTTATATAGTGTCCCTTCTTGCGCCATTACCAATTTGTTGTTACACTTTGGATACAGTAATTGTAGGAGTTGGAAAGTAATGACAAAAAAGGAAGTCCCCTTGAAATCGCATGAGCGACTCGATCGACTCGAAAAAGAAAATATCGATATCATTCAAAGTCGTGAGGTCTTCTCCTTTTCGCTGGATGCCGTCCTTTTAGCCGACTTTGCCAATATCGCAAAAAGTCGAAAAGCTACAATCGTGGACCTTTGCTCTGGTAACGGTGCGGTGGCATTTTTACTCAGCCATAAAACCAAAAATCACATTACCGCCATTGAAATCCAAGAACAGCTCTGGGACATGGCGATGCGCACGACCCAACTCAATAACTTAGAAGACCGCATCACGTTTATTAATCAGGATATCCGTCAGTTAAAAGGCATCATCCAGAAAGATTCGGTCGACTTTATCACGTGCAATCCACCTTACTTCAAGGTAAAGGAAACCAATCAAACTAATTTGAAAGAATCCTACACAATTGCCCGTCATGAAGTGCATTTGCCACTCGAAGATTTACTCGAGACGATTTCTGGCCTTTTGAAGATGAAAGGAAAAGCCTATCTCGTACATAGACCCGACCGCCTCACGGATATTTTAACCGAGGCAAGAAACCACCGTCTCGAAGCAAAACGCGTGCAATTTGTCTATCCAAAAGAAGGCAAAGAAAGCAACATCGTCCTCATCGAACTAATGAAGGACGGACTTCCAGGAGGCCTTAAAGTATTGCCTCCGATTACGGTTTTCAATGAGGATCAAGAATATACGCAGAAGATTAGAAGCATCCTCTGGGGGGACGAATCATGAGCCAGTTCTTTATGTACGTCCTTCTCTGCAAGGACCAAACCTTTTATACGGGCTATACGGTTGATTTGGAGAAACGAATCGCGACTCACAATGCCGGAAAAGGTGCTAAATATACAAGGGTGAGAACTCCCGTCACTCTCCTTTACGCTAAAGAATTTGCCACCAAGCAAGAAGCGATGAAGGCAGAAGCGGCGTTCAAGAAATTCTCTCGCCCGAAAAAAGAGACATTTCTACAGACGATTGGCGCAACCGTCGACCGTCCTGTCATTATTTATTTAGAAGGAGAACAGCCTCATGAGACAACAGAGTTATCGGACTGAAGGCAAAGGAAAACTATTCCTTGTCCCCACTCCGATTGGTAACTTAGAAGATATGACTTTCCGCGCGGTAAATACTCTTCGCGACGTGGATTTAATCCTAGCCGAAGATACACGTCATACGCAAAAGTTACTCAATCATTTTGAAATCGAGACTCCGCAAAAGAGTTTCCATGAACATAATACTCAGGAGAGAATCCCTCAAGTCATCGAGTGGTTGCAAGAAGGAAAAACCATCGCGCAAGTGAGCGACGCTGGTACACCATCGATTAGCGACCCAGGTTTTGAACTCGTGCAAGCCTGTGTCGAAGTCGGCATTCCTGTCATTCCTCTTCCAGGGGCAAACGCGGGAATTACGGCTCTTATCGCAAGCGGGCTTGTGCCACAACCGTTCTATTTCTATGGGTTCTTACCACGTAAAAAGAAAGAAAAAATCGAAGCCCTCGAACAATTACGCACACATAGCGAGACCGTGATTTTATACGAATCACCTTTCCGCCTAAAGGACACATTCTCGGCGATTCAGACCGTCTACGGCGAACAACAATCTGTTGTGTTATGCCGCGAGTTGACGAAAACTTACGAAGAGTTTATTCGCGGAACAGCCGCAGAACTCGTTGCTCTTGTAAATGAGGAAGAATTAAAAGGTGAATGCTGCATCTTGATTGGATCTAAAAATCCTGATGAAGTGACAACTGCTCTAGCTGGTGCGTTAGAAGAAAATACGCCTGACGCCACACTTTCGATTGCAGAACAAGTCGAATGGTTTATGGAGCATCAAAACCTTACGCAAAAAGATGCGATTAAGGCTGTCGCAAAACATCTTGGCCTTAAGAAACAAGAAGTCTACAAAGAGATTCATGCATAAATAAATCCGTAAGATTTTCCATAATCAACAAACAAGGAAACCTAGTATGTTTTCCTCTTCTACAAAATACTACACAAACAACAACACCCAAGCATTGCTGCTTGGGTGTTTGTTTATACTCCGATAAATTTAAATACATTGAAGGCGGTCATAAATACTAAAATAGCCATCAATCCTAAATAGAGTTTTTCAACGGCTTCGTGCGTGAGTTTCGATTGGATTTTTGTTCCAACCCAACCACCGAGTACCGCAAAAATCGCAATCGCTAAAATCACGAGACTGACATTGTTGTATTTCTCAAAGTCACGAATGACAGTCCCCATCTTAATAATCTGTGCAAAGAAAATCATCAAAATCGAATACGCTGCTGCGTCTTTTGCTTTCATCGAGAAGAAGTAAACCAAAAGTGCAATATTCAGCGGTCCTCCGCCAATGCCGAGATAGACAGAAATCATACCGACTGTTAATCCAATCGTCACAATCGCCACCAGATTGGAAACTTCTAGCGTTCGAATACTTTCCTTATTGAGTGTGAACAAAATAATGCCACCGAGCAATAAAAACAGAATCACGGATTGCGTCGCACTCACTGCTTGGCTGCCCCAACTATCTACAGCATGAAGGAAAATCACGTCTCCGATTTTCCCACCGATAATCGACCCGAATGCCAATCCCAGTGCGATTTGTTTTTGGACATGAAACCCTAGCTTACTTCTTTTATAAATAGAAACTAGACACATCGTAAA
>CAJZJI010000007.1 GCA_916049935.1 uncultured Streptococcus sp.
ACGAAGCCTTTTTTCAATTTCGAAATATGCACAAGGCCGTCTTGTTTCACACCGATATCGACGAATGCGCCGAAGTCTACTACGTTACGAACGGTTCCTTCGAGTTCCATTCCCACTTGTAAGTCTTCCATCTTCAAGACATCGCTACGTAAGATTGGTCCTGCGACTTCTTCACGAGGGTCACGTCCTGGTTTCAATAATCCATCCAGCACTAATTCCAGCGTTTCTTGTCCGATGCCAAATTCTTCTTTCAACTCTTTCCCATTCAGTCCTTTAAGGGCTTCTTCCAATTCTGGTGAACCCAGCGCTAATTTTTCAGCATTGGCTTTTTTCAAAATGGCTTTAGCAACATCATAAGACTCTGGGTGAATGTCAGTGCCGTCAAATGGATTCGTTCCATCGATGATTCGTAAGAACCCAACGGCTTGCTCGTAAGCTTTTGGCCCTAAGCGAGGTACTTTCTTCAATTGCGTACGGTTTGTGAACTTACCGTTTTCGTCACGGAAAGCGACCACGTTGGCTGCTGTTGTTTTCGTTAATCCGGCAATGTGCTCCAAGAGAGCGGCACTCGCCGTATTCACGTTGACCCCAACCTTGTTCACGGCTGTTTCAACTACAAAGTCTAACTGCTCATCTAATTGTTTTTCTGGAACGTCGTGTTGATATTGTCCAACCCCAACGGCTTTTGGATCGATTTTAACCAATTCTGCTAATGGGTCTTGCAAGCGACGAGCGATGCTGACTGCGGAACGCTCTTCGACTTGGTAATCTGGAAATTCAAGACGTGCGATATCGCTGGCAGAATACACAGAGGCACCTGCTTCGCTGACGATAGTATAAACAACCTTACGAGGGATTTGTCGTAATTGTTCTGCCACGAATTGTTCAGACTCACGGCTAGCCGTTCCGTTCCCAATCGCCACAAGTGTCACTCCGTATTGTTCCACAATGCGACGGAATTGTCCGCCTGCTTGAGCACGTTTAGCTTCTGAAGCTCCTACGTGAGGGTAAATCACAGACTTGCCAAGTACTTTCCCTGTTTCATCGATGACCGCTAATTTACATCCTGTACGGTACGCTGGGTCGAGTCCTAAGATGACTTGACCTTTCATTGGCGCTTGTAATAATAAGTTCTTCAAGTTCTCACCGAAGATAGCAATCGCTTGTGTTTGCGCCTTTTCGCTGAGTTCATTACGAATTTCGCGTTCGATGGCTGGTCCGATGAATCGTTTGTAACTTTCTTCAATCGCGCCTTCTACAATCGGCGCAGATGGGGAAGATGGATTTTTGATTTTCTCTTCTTTAATCTTTGTAAGAGGGTTTGTCACGTCGACTTCAATCGTCACGCGGACTACATCTTCTTTTTCTGCACGGTTTAAGGCAAGCACGCGGTGAGGAACGATGGATTTCACTGGTTCTTCGTAGTCATAGTACATTTCGTAGACTTTCTTCTCGTCGAGCTCTTCCTTCTTCACGACAGATTTCACGATACCGTTCTTTTGCGTAAATTGACGTAATTGTTTACGGTATTTTGCTTCATCGGAAATCCATTCGGCGATAATTTCTACGGCGCCGTTAATCGCATCTTCGACCGTTAGAATCGCCTTTTCTTCATTGATAAACGTTGCCGCTTTTTCCTCTACAGAATCCTTCGTCGTCATGAGTAACCATAATGCAAACGGCTCTAGTCCTGCTTCTTTAGCAATTGTTGCCTTCGTACGGCGTTTTTGTTTATACGGACGATAAATATCTTCTAATGCCGTTAAAGTTGTCGCCTTGCTTAATGCAGCCGTAATCTCTGGTGTGAGTTTGCCTTGTTCGTCAATGAGACGGCTAATTTCTTCTTTTCGTTTTTCGAAGTTTTCCAAATAACGTTGGCGCTCTTCGATTTCACGGATTTGCACCTCATCTAACGAACCAGTTTGGTCTTTACGATAACGTGCAATAAACGGTACGGTATTCCCATCTTGTAAGAGACCTAATACCGTATCGATTTGTTTTGGTTTATATTGAGTGAGTTCTGCCTTCACAAGCGCTACGGAACGCTCGTAAGCAGTGATTTCAGTTGTTTGTTCTGTCATAGTCAACTCCCTTTCTGTCTCCTCTATCCTATCATGAAATAAAAGGAAAAGCACCTAAGCAAAAATACCTAGGTGCCTATTACGGCTAAAGTTCAATATCAGCTGATTTTTACTCTTATAGAAGAGCTAAGATAATGAAGTTAAGGATGAATAACCCTGTAGCGACCCATAAAATTGGGTGAATGTCTTTTGCTTTACCAGTAATCACTTTCACTAAGCAGTAGAAGATGAATCCTGCTGCGATACCGTAAGAGATACTGTAGCAAAGTGCCATGAAGATGCCGGCAAAGAACGCTGGAATGGCTTCGTCCAATTCGTCCCATTTCACATCAGCGAATGAAGAAAGCATCATCACCCCAACGATAATTAACGCCGGTGCTGTCGCTTCTGCAGGAACGATTCCCACGAATGGTGCTAATAATGTGGATAATAGGAAGAGTCCTGCTGTAACGACTGCTGTTAAACCAGTACGTCCACCCGCACCAATTCCGGCTGCACTTTCAACATAAGTTGTAGTGTTCGAAGTACCGAAAATTGCCCCGATAGAAGTCCCAATCGCATCTGCGAATAAGGCTTTGTCCATTTTAGAAGAGAAACCAGATCCGTTTTCAAGTTGACGTTCATCTTCTTCAGAGAAGATCCCTGTTTTACGACCTGTACCGATGAAGGTTCCAAGAGTGTCAAATGTATCCGATAAGCTGAATGCAAAAATCGTCATTAATACTAAAGGTAAGCGTGCTGGGTCAGAGAAGAGTTTTACGATTCCTTCAGAACCAAAGGCGGCCAAGAATGTTGTGCCTAAGTCGTTGAACGCTGCGCCAAGAGAGTTACTTTCAAAACTTACTTTTGATAAATCGACAACCCCCATTGGAATCGCTAAAAGTGTTGTTAAAACAATCCCAAGCAAGATAGCCCCACGAACTTTTTTCAATAATAAGACTACAGTAATGACTAACCCAATCACTGCAAGAAGGGCGCCTGGAGACGTGAAGTTTACAAGAGATGGAACGATGCCACCATTTGAATTCACGCTGAACACGCCGCCTTTGTACGCTTCCGTTGCGACATTATACGCAGCACCATTGACTTGAGTGATCGTTTTTGAATCAGAAAGGAATTCTAATAAATTGGCATTTTTTAAACCGATATAAGCGATGAAAATCCCAATCCCGCCCCCGATGGCATGTTGCATACTGACCGGAATGGCTTTAATAATCATCTTACGAACTTTTGTTACAGTAATGAAAATGTTGAATAAACCACAAATGAATACCATTGCTAATGCTTCTTGCCAAGTAAATCCAAGGCCGAATACAACTGTAAAAGTAAAGAACGCGTTTAACCCCATCCCTGGTGCTAATGCGTAAGGTACGTTTGCGAAAAGACCCATCACTAATGTGCTGACAACTGTTGCAATAATCGTTGATAAGAAGACTGCTTGGAATGGCATCCCTGTTTTACTAAGAATGTTCGGATTGACAAAAATGATGTATGACATCGCGAAGAATGTCGTTAACCCAGCCAAAAACTCCGTTGAAACGTTCGTGCCGTTCTCTTTCAGTTTAAAAAACTTATCCATTGGAATGATAACTCCTTTTTATTGGTTTATTTGACGACTTAAGTATACTAGAACTATTTTTATTTTACAATATAAAACACGTACATTTTAGTTCGCTAAATTTATTTTCGTTCGTTTTATTTAACTTTATTTTATTTCAAGATTGTCAAACGAGTAATTCTGTTTCTAAACACGAATATTAACAGCAAAAAAAGAAGTGGCGTTCGCCACTCCTTTTTCTTTTAGTTATTCTTCTATTATTTTGATTCCTTTACGCCCTTTTTCCACCGGTGTCATAAAGTCATGATAATCCCCAGGTTCATCCTCTTCTAGCCCTGCTTCTGTGAGCCCTACATAGTAAGACCCTTTGACTTCTCCTGCATTTGAATCAAAGAACCCTTCTCTCAAATTTTTTTGAACTCTTACATTCAGATACTCCATCGACTCTTTAGCAAGTTCTTGCACCTCAAAACTTACAATCAACTGTGTTTTATTTTTGTTATACTTGTCTTCGTCGTATTTCCCAAAGGAGTAGCTGACTGGCGAAGGCTTTGGGCTTTCGTATTCTGCGAAATCTACTGCATTGAATTGTTCTCGTAACTCTTTAATTTTTTCATCTATCTTTTTCAACTTTTCTCGGACTTCCTTAGAATTTCCCTCCCACGATACTTTATTACCTTCCATTCTTAGCGCCTCTAATTGGACTTCCAATTTTTCTCGGAGTTGTTGTTTATGGCGATAAAAATTACGTTCAAATTGTTTTTGGGCTAGTTCTAAAATTTGTTTTTCATTCTTCCCTCCTAAATCCCCGAGGTCCAAATCCAATCCTGTATAGGCAAGCACGTTTCCTTTTCCATCAAAATGATAGACCGCCGTCACCGTGTTATGTGGATCTAACTCTGTTTTCTCTCCGTGATGCACATCCATCCAAATCCTATCTGACTGCAACGCATATGGTAGAGGGATTTTTTCCTTTTCTCCGCATGCTGCAAGCATAACAGCTACTACCGACAGCAACGCTAGTTTTATCCATGTCTTCATTGTTCTTCCTCCAACGTTCGAACTTTCACGTTCATTATACTACACGCAATCAGAATCTGCTCCTATTCCAAACAAAAACGCCAGAGCACCATTGTACTCTGACGTCTAAAGGGATTATTTATCTGAATTCCACACTGGGAAGTATTGTCCTGGTGCGATTTCATCCATTTTTTTCGCTACATCGTCTGATTGATATAATTCAACGATTTTTTTGTATGTTGGGTTGTCAGCATCTGCTGCTTTAACAACAATGATGTTGTAACGATCTTTAGGAATTGTATCTAAGTGGTTTGCATCTGAGAAGATGTTGTCTTCGATTTTCAAACCAGCATCTTGAGCCATAGAACCATTGATGGAAGCTGCGTCAACGTCTTGTAATAAACGTGGTGCTTGTGCTGATTCTGCTTCGATGATTTCTAAGTTACGAGGGTTGCTTGTGATGTCCGCTAATGAAGCTTTTGTTCCAACGCCTTCTTTTAATGTGATTAAGCCTTCTGTTTGCAATGCAACTAATGCACGACCTTGGATTGCTACTTCTTTAGGAACTAATACTTTTGCTTTCTCTGGTAAATCTTTTAATGATTTATATTTTGTTGAGAAATAATATAACGGCGTGATAAATGTTGTACCAATTTCTTTTAAATCAGTTCCTTTATCTTTGTTCCATTGTGCTAAATATGCACGGTGTTGGAACGCGTTCATTTGAACAGAACCTTCTTCAAGAGCTGTATTTGGTAATACATAGTCGTTCATTTCTACAACTTCGATATTGATGTTCTCTTTTTTCGCTTTTTCAGCTACGTAATCCCAGATTTCGTGAGCTGCGCTACCTACAACGGCAACTTTAACTGTTTGCGCTGGAGCTTCAGTTGCTTTTGAAGCCTCGCTAGATTGTTGTGAACTTTGGTTTCCGCATGCTGCTAAAGTGATTGCTGCAACGGCTGTTAAAAATAAGTGTTTAATTTTCATTTTGTTTTTCCTCCATTTTCTTACGTTTGTTGTGTTAATTGCGAATTGATTTGAAACATTCCTCCTTAAACTGTCGAACACAATAAAAAAATCCTTTGCCCAAATAGGACAAAGGACGATTATTTCAAAAATACCGTGTTACCACCTTTATTCGCTTATCCATCACTAGATAAACCTCACCCGATTCCACGTCAATGCGTTGAAATCGTACCGCTATAACGGGCGCCCCGTACTTCCCTTACAATTGTTCAGAAAGTCCGCTCAATGGCCATCTTCCTCATTTCGTCACTACTTAGTTTCACCAACCCTAAGCTCTCTACTCAGTGACCAGATGAGTACTCTCCATCTCGATGCGTTATGGGTTCCATTATACGCCCATTCTTTTCGATGTCAACAAAACTCTTCCATTTATAGACATTTGTTTTTGAAATAGAAACAAAACCACCGAACTGACTCTAGTATAAAGAAAACCTCCACACGATACGTTCGTGCAGAGGTTAAAACCATCTTATTTAGCAGTAGTTGTTGTTGTTTGTGAATCAGCCGCTTGTAAGAAATTCTTCAAAGCGTTTTGTAAGCTTTCATCTGTGATTTTCACGTCAGCAGCTTTCACTAAATCTACCATTGTTTGGTGTAAGTATGCAGAATCTTTCAATTTCGCATCTAACATTTCTTTTTCCATTTGTTCTTTCATTTCATCAAATGGTTTCTTCTCTTCTTTCGATACTAACTTAATGATGTGGTATCCGAATTGAGTTTGAACTGGAGTTTCAGTGATATCTCCAACATTCTTCAAGTCGTAAGCTGCTGTTGAGAATTCAGTTACCATGTCTGAACGTTTAAATGGTCCAATTTGGCCGCCTTTTGCAGCTGTACCAGTATCTGCAGAGTTTGCTTTTGCTAATTCCGCAAAATCAGCACCATCTTTTAATTGTTTGATTAATTCTTCAGCTTTTGCTTTAGCAGTTGCTTTTTCCTCATCAGATGCATCAGATTTAGCTGCAATTAAGATATGTTGAACTGTAATTTGTGGTTCCCACGCATCATAGTATGCTTTAATATCTTCTTCTGAGAAGTTCGCAGCTTTCTTCACTGCTTCTGTCATTAATTTATTTAAGTAAAGTGTTTGACGGTATGCGTCTACAGAAGTAATTCCGCTTTGTTGTAAAGCCGCTAATAAACCAGGTTCGCCACCGTATTGAGCTACTAATTTAGCCACTTCTTCATCTGCAGCTGTTTTAAGAGATTTTGCATCTTCAATAGATCCTTCTAATACTTTTGTTAATACTAGACGTTGTAGTGTTTGTTCTCCAACTGTGTCTTTCATTGCTGTCACAAATTCATCTTTTGTAACGTTACCGTATTTAGTAGTCGCAACGTTTTCAGATGAGCCATTTGAGCATGCCGCTAATGCGAAAGTTGATGCAAGCGCTAATGCTCCTACGAATTTTTTCTTCATAAAATTCCCTCTCCAATCGGTTTTCTTTTTAATCGATGTTATTAATATACCACAGTTTTAAGCTGTTTCCTAATTTTCCACCCATCTCTTACTTTTTCTTAACTTTCTAAAAAGCAAAAGAGCCAGGACCTATCTCCTGACTCTTCGGTAAGTTAAGTTTAGTTCAAAAAATAGTGTGATTATTGTAATACACGAATTGTGATTGTACGACGTCCGAAGTTATAAACGTCTGATAAGTTTACTAAGTGAACGTCAATTCTATTTCCGTAGATTGCGCCACCTGTATCTGCAGCACGGAATACTCCATAACCTGGAATTTCAACATATGATCCTAATGGAATAACGCTTGGGTCAACCGCAATCACGTTTGGTTCACTAACAAGGTTTGTTCCATCAGCTGTGTAGTTTGATAAACCAGCTTCGTTATATGAGTACGCTGTTGCTTCAACTGTTAAGTAGTAACCACCTTGGCTTGATGAAGCTGCAGCAGCTTGAGTTGTTTGAGTTGCCTCTGTTGCTTGAGCAGCTTGAGTAGTTTCTGCTGCTTGAGTAGTTTCTGCTGCTTGTGTTGTCGCTTCAGTTGTTTCTACTTCTTTCACTTCGTTGTTGTTTTGAACACGGTATGAGTGTTGTTCTGTTCCGTTATCAACGGTTACTTCTTTTTGGTCCGCTGAGAAACGTAACACTGTACCTGGGTAAATAAGGTTTGCATCTTGAATTTCGTTCACTTGAACTAATGTATCTAATGATGCACCAGTTGCTTCAGAAATTACTGATAATGTGTCTCCCCATTTAATTGTGTACTCTTGTACACCTTTATCGTCTGTTTTAACATCTTGTTTTACTTGTTCTACAGTACGTGCTGTCCATTCTACTTCGTTTGCACTTGCTGTAGTTGCTGAAAATCCTGCAAAACTAAATAAAGCAAGTGATGCTGTCACCATCATGAATTGTTTCTTGATTGGTTTCATATTTTCCTTTCCGATTTCCGACTTTTTCTAAAGTCAAAAACCTCGTTCGCTTGGATTTTTTGGGTTGCGAACTTATTTGATGCTAATAATGTTACCACGAATAAAATTGAAAATGTTGATTTTATGCGGTTTGTTAAGGTCACTTAATTTTTTTGACTTTTTCTGATGTTATTATTACAAATAGATGACAAGAACATATGTTTCTGTAATAGTCGAAACCGTTCTGTAACACGTTCGTAGAATTTTCTTACAATCTCGGTCATACTTTCTTCATTTATTACACTGTTTTTCGTTCCTTTTTGAGGCAAAAACCTATCAAATCGCACTTTTTCATGCATTCGATACATCAAAAAAGACCTCCCTATTCATCCATAGGAAGGTCACTAAACATTCGTTAAGCCGTTTGATTTAATTCACTCATTTGAATTGTTTGATCGATAGTTTCTTTTAATGCCTCTGGAAGATGGTGCGTTACCCATAGCACTGTCACGCTCTTATCTTCTAGGATTGGTTTTAACACCTCAATGGTTGTCTTTTCATCTAAGTTGGAGCTGACTTCATCCAGCAAGAAGACTTTTGGTTGTTTCATCAATCCGCGTGCAAAGGCAATGCGTTGCAACTGACCGCCGGATAGATTTGAATCACCATCGCCTAGAACTGTATCTAATCCCTGTGGTAAGTTTCGTACGATCGAAGCGAGTCCAACTTTTTCAAGAGACGCCCAAACTTCTTCATCCGTATACTCTTCAGTGAGCGTTACGTTTTCGCGAATGGTTGTCGTGAAGATATGTGGTTTTTGAGCGATATAGACCATTTGACGATATAACTCATTATAGGATTGTTTCTTCACATCGACTCCAGCGATTTTCACTTCGCCTAAATACTCCGTTAATTTAGCAGCGATAATATTTAACAGCGTTGATTTCCCTGTTCCACTCTCGCCAGTAATCGCGTATTTTTGCCCTTCGTTAAAGCCAAGAGACACATGATTTAAAATCACTTTTTCTCCGTAGTTAAACGAAACATCCTCCACCTCAATCAGGGTACGCGGTGCCTCTTCTGGCGCTTCCTCTACAAGGGTTGCTGGTTCTAATTGCTCATATTTGTTAAACAACGAATCGGCACTCTTAATCGAACCAATCTTTTGACTAATATTTCCAAGCACGTTGAAGATGGTACTACTTAATGCCATTGCTGCTAGAATACTCCCGATACTCACTTCGCCAATATAAGCCAAGTATCCCGTTAAGATGAATACTGAAATTTGGCTAAAGACATTCCCAATACCACCACTAACGGCAACTTTGGCCATCGACTTACTAAAATCGCGATGCGTATCTCCTACTTCAACCGATTTTTCATGAATTTTTTCTTTTAAATACGCTAGCTTCCGAAAGACGAATAAGGTATCATATCCGCTCAATAAATCTGAAATGGATTTTGCAAATTTTTCATTGGCTTCTGACACTTTGATGGTTTTTTCTGTTAGTTCTGCTGAGAACAAAGCCGGCAACACGGCCATGATGACAATACAGATAGCCGCTAGTAAAACGATAGACCAATGATACATAAACAATGCTACCGCAGAAATGACCGCAGAAATAATTCCTCCAACGACTTCAAAGGTTGGATTCATCGCATTCCCTTTAATCTGCTCCAAGTCACTTGTAAACCACGAGATGTACGTTTGACTATTCTTTTCATAGAAGCGACCATAAGATGTTGCTTCAATCGAATGACTAATACGATCCCTTAACCATGTCGCTACCTTTTGATTAAAGTAGGCTTGATAGCGAATCAACATATATGTAAACAATAGATAAAATGCAAAAATAACAACTAAACAAATAGCCTTATAAAAGAAATTATGAATATCCATGTTCACTAAAGTATCTAAAGTCTGCGCATTCACGATACTGGATACAAGCTCCGCCCCTGCAATGAGGGTGAGCAACGTAATCATGATGAACACTTCTTTTTTAAATTTCTGAAAAACAACCTTCATATATACTCGCTCCACTTCAAAATCTGACTATGCTCATAGTGTAACACTGTCTTAATCCAATGTATATAGGACTTTTGTAGGAAAATAAAAGAAAAGTGAGGATTTTTAACTCCTCACTTCCTTACAATTTTTAGTCTTATGCCAATGAACACAATGGAGAAGACCACTCCTACAAAAGCTCCTATCACAAGCGGGACTCCCTGTTGTAGAGCGGGTAACACACTAATCGATAAAATAGACCCTAACGAATATCCTCCAATACTCAAATATCCAAGGATAAAGAGGACAATCGTCGACACCATCGTATCTTTAATTAAAGAAAAGAGTAGCATCTGTGCAATGAATAATCCAACAATTGCTAACAATGGATATCCAATCGCAATCAGGATTCCTTGAGTTGCTGAAATAAAGATTGTTTCCCCATTAGTCACATACGATACAGGAAACAGAAAAATATTCTCTTGAATTAGGATTCCATATGCCACTACAGGCAGAATCACCAGCAGACTAGGAAAAGCATAAAAGTATTCCAAAGAATAGAGCGTTTCTGTCAATAATTCTTCTTTATTAGAAATCGGCACTACTTCTAGTAGCGTTCGGTGTCGTTGTTTTCTTTCTAAATATCCCCCAACTTGTACAAGGAAAAGGAAAACAAGGATTCCGTAGCCAAGAAGTTGGAAAATCGTCTGTATAAAATCACCATATTGGTAATAGGTTTGGTAGGATATCTCTTTTCCAACTAAATAATGGAATAATTGGAGTTTAGCTTTAATTTGCATAGGACTCTCTAACGAATCCGCCCAATCTTGCGACCCACGTCCTAGAAGTGACTCAACCAATTCCAATCGCTTTTCATAAATCGGAATCAGACGTTCCGTTTTCCCCTTCACTGTATAAACCCCATTTTCTTGTGCATAGGTTTGGTAAAGCGCCTGGAAAGTAGTATTCATCTCTTTCTTTGTATCTTCATCGATCGTCATTTGGTTCTCAAACGAATCTTTCAGATTATCTATCTGAGCAAATTGTCGTTCAATCACATCTCTTAAGGCCGGTTTCCCTGTAACGTGATGATATCCCATGACAAGCACCGTAACTACTAAGATAAGAAGCGGTATCTTATAGAAAAATCCTCTTTTCTTTAAATGTATTCTATCTAATTGAACCCATCTACTCATACCGAACCTCCTCGTCTATGACGCTCTTGCCAGCATGAAGTTCCAACTGTCAACATGAAGAACACGAATGCTCCTACAAGTAAACTGGCACATCCGTTTGAAATCGTAAACGTACCCGTCGCGTAAAAATCATCTTTCATTCCTTGGATGACAGAGCCAAAGTTTACATAGTACAGTGGCAACTTGTCTGCAAAAGAAGAATAAATCTTCATGGAACGGAAGATAG
>CAJZJI010000008.1 GCA_916049935.1 uncultured Streptococcus sp.
AATTTTCTACTTTGAATTAAATTCCTACCATATCTAAATAAAGTCGATGTGAATAACTATCCGTCATCCCTGATATGAAGTCCGTCGCTAATAGAAGGCGTAAGTATAATTTTTCAACTTCGCTCTTTCCTTCTGCAAAATAATGATAAGAACGTTTTTGACTTTCAGAAATAATACCAATCTTCTTCAACTCTACATAGTCTAACTGACGATTCGTATCATAAGACACGAGAGAAGGCACAAAGCTATCTAATAAATAAGTGAGCGTTGTGTACCCTGCAATCTCTAACCTCAAGATTCCTTTATTGTCATAAATGCGTTCCTCTGACAATTTACGAAGAATCACATATAAATCTTCTGCCCAAGAATTTTTAAATAAGTCTTGATTGAATGTCCCTGCCATAATCTCATCGTAATGATTCACAAAATTATGACGTGCACCATCGATTAATTTATCACGTAAATCCACAAAGAATCGGTTAACACTGAAGACTTTCTCGTCGATGGTTGTTAACACTTCTCGTGTATGAACGGAATGCGGTGCACTATAGGCATCCGTACTCAAGTTCTCTAGCAAGAACTCTCGCACATCTCTAAAGGAAATCACGCCTTTTCCAATCGCATCTTCCATATCTGCCACTAGATACGCAATATCGTCTGCAGCTTCTAGGATGAAAGTCAATGGATGACGACTCGTTCCAGCTCCTGTAATCTCCGTTATTGTTTTAAAAGCTTTTTCTTCGGCAAAGAAATACCCTACTTTTTTAGAAGCAATCTCTTCTGTTTTCTTATGAGAAGATGGATACGTATATTTTAGAATCGTATTAAGCGTTGCGGCAGTTAAATCCAGTCCATCAAATTCACCTTTGAAATCATGCAACTTCGATACAATACGAAGCGATTGCGCATTTCCTTCAAAGCGATAAAAATCATAGACATAAGGACTCGCTAGAAATTCTTCTGCCACATCACTTCTCTCTTTCAAGAGGCTTGGCAAGTTTTTCTTAAACCATTGACGAATGATATCTTCTCCAAAGTGTCCGTATGGAGGGTTTCCAAGGTCATGCACGAGACTGGCACATTCAACAATTTTCAATACATCTTCTTGTCGGGCAATCATTTCCTCTTTACTGCTATCTGGTTTCTTTTCTACTTCCTCTTGCAATAAAATAACAATTTCCTTCGCTAGAGAACGTGCCACCATCGCCACTTCTAACGAGTGCGTTAGTCGCGTATGAATAAAATCAAGACGTTCCAGCGGAAACACTTGTGTCTTATCCTGTAATCTTCGAAACGAAGGACTTGTCACAATTCGTTTGTAATCGTCGTCGAACTCGTTGCGATGTGTTGCTTCTTTACCAGAAAGACGTTTTGTTGAAAGTAATTTAGACCATTCCATAAATCCTACCCCTTCCGTATTTCAAACTATTATACCAGAAGTTCGTCCGTCTTTGGAATCTTGCGCATTTGACGGATATAAACAGCAATACAAATGATAAAGCAGATAAAGTCTGAAATTGGAGCTGAGAAAATTAATCCATCTACTCCAAAACTGGTTGCAAGAAGAATCATCACTGGAAGCAAGACAAACATTTGTCGTGTTAAAGAAAGAATCGCTCCTAGTTTTGCTTTCCCAATCGCTGGGAAGAACGTTGTTACAATAATTGTCATTCCATTAATAAACGTAAAGAATAAGAATGCTCTTGCATATCTCACTCCAAATTCATAATAAAGAGCATCCCCACTTCCAAACATTTGAATGAGTTGAAGCGGAAAGCCTTCAAATAAAATCCATAAAACCGTCGATAAGATGAGGGTTACTTTCAGTAGTAAATTCATCGTTTCATGCACACGTGAATATTTCTTCGCACCATAGTTAAACCCTAAAATCGGTTGTGCTCCTTGATTCAATCCAATTACAACTGCAATGAATATAACGAAAATTTTGCTCACGACTCCCCCAACCGCAATCGGGATATCACTACCGTAAATGGATTGTGCCCCATATGTACGTAAAAGATTATTCGATACAATTTGTACGACAGTCGCAGAGATTTGGAAAATGAACGATGTTAACCCAAGAGATGCAATCACTTTTACATCTTCAAACGACAACTTAAAATCGCTGCGTTCAAAATGAACTGATCTAAACTTTGGAATATACGCGAGTAATACGATTGCTGAAACAATCTGACTAATCACCGTTGCCCACGCAGCTCCTGCAATCCCCATATTAAACCCAAAAATGAACAACGGATCAAGAACGGTATTAAGCAGAGCTCCCACAATAATGGCCATCATCGAGTAAGTGGCCCTACCATCTGCACGAACTAATGGATTAAAACCAATCGAAATCATGAAGAACGGAATCCCAAAAGCTGTAATTCCTGCATACTCACTGGCGTACCCTAAAATCTGATCAGTAGCACCAAATAAGTTCAATAATGGTTGTAAGAACAATAGAACCACACTCATAATCATTAACCCAGCTGTCACCAACAACACCACTGCAGTCCCAGCAACTTCACGAGCATGCTTGTCCTCTTTTCGGCCCAGCGCCAAGTTAAAGTTTGACGCGGCACCAATTCCTACCATTAAACCAATCGCCATACAGATGGTTGTAATTGGAAAAGCAATATTTGTAGCTGCATTCCCAAGATACCCTACCCCTTGTCCAATAAAAATTTGGTCAACGATATTATAGAGTGCGTTCACCACATTCGCAATAATAGCAGGAATCGCCATCTTTCTAAGAAGAGTTCCAATCTTTTCTATTCCTAATGGATTTTGTTTTTCTTCAACTATCATTTAAACGCTCCTTCTCAATAAATTATATATACGCATAAAAAAAGTCCCTCCACACGCGGAGAGATCTACCAATACATTTATCTTAACTTTGCAATCTGATTTTGTCAAACATCCACTCCCACTATTTCAGCACTCACCTCACCATGGACAGCACCAGCGGACGCTCCATAAAAAAACACAGCGGGCGCTCCAATTATAGCGATAACTAATTTCTTGAAAGACTCGTCTTTTTTATCCGCATTTTGATTTATGGCGGTCTAAGAAAGATAGCTCATCTTATAAAATATACGAATAGATTTTTAATGCTTCGTTCTGGAGAATCATGCGGATTCTATAAAAGCAGTAATGGGGAATCATATCAAAACGAATTAACGGGAGTTAGGAATTCATTCCTTACTCCCGTTTTTGAGGCTTTGAAGGTGCAAGACCAAGGCTTGCACCGGTATCCCATTACAGCTTTTATGAAGACATCCGCATCGATTCGAAAGAGCGAATTCCCCATTAATTGCACTCTTACTCGTATCCTTTTATAAGAATCATCCAATCCTTCTGAAACCACACACCGCCATAAATCAAAACCTTCGGTTTTATATTTATAATTAAGCACAAAAAAAGACTCGTATTGCTACGAGCCTTTGAAAAATTAGTCTTCAAGCGGACGAGAGAAGTTTGCAATCTCGCGTTGTACGTATTCTAAGTACGCTTCAACAGACATTGATTTAGTTTCTTTAGAACCATAACGACGAACAGTTACAGTACCTTCTTCAACCTCTTTATCCCCAATTACTAATTGATAAGGGATTTTTTGAGTTTGAGATGCACGAATCTTGTAACCCATTTTTTCATTACGGTCATCAAGTTCGACACGCATTCCTAAGCGAGCCATTTTTTCTTTCAACTCACGTGCAGCATCATAATGATGTTCCACACTTACAGGAATGATTGTTGCTTGAACTGGAGCTAACCAAGTTGGGAATGCCCCTTTGTATTCTTCGATTAAGTAAGCTACGAAACGTTCTGCAGTTGATACAACCCCACGGTGGATAACTACTGGACGGTGAGTGTTATCTCCATCTTCACCAACGTATGTTAAGTCAAAGCGTTCTGGTAATAAGAAGTCTAATTGGATTGTAGACATTGTTTCTTCTAATCCCATTGCAGTACGGAATTGAATATCTAATTTAGGACCGTAAAATGCTGCTTCACCGATAGCTTCGAAGTATTCTAATCCCATTTCATCCATGGCTTCTTTTAACATTGTTTCAGCTTTGTTCCACATTTCATCGTCATCGAAGTATTTATGTTTATCTTCAGGATCACGATAGCTTAAACGGAAGCGGTAATCTTTTACGTTGAAGTCGTTATATACTTCACGGATTAAGTCTAAGATACGTTTGAATTCGTCTTTAATTTGGTCAGGACGAACGAATGTATGTCCATCGTTAAGAGTCATTTCACGTACACGTTGTAAACCTGAT
Organism: uncultured Streptococcus sp.; assembly: GCA_916049935.1. Classification (GTDB taxonomy): domain Bacteria; phylum Bacillota; class Bacilli; order Lactobacillales; family Aerococcaceae; genus Granulicatella. Next base: position 4,287 of record CAJZJI010000008.1, read on the forward strand.
AACGCACCTGATTTTTCATAACGGTGCATCATTCCTAATTCAGCAATACGAATTGGTAATTCACGGTAGCTGTGGATGTGGTTTTTATAAACCATCATGTGGTGAGGACAGTTCATTGGACGTAATACAAGCATTTCGCCATCGCCCATGTCCATTGGTGGGAACATATCTTCTTGATAGTGAGCCCAGTGCCCTGAAGTTTTGTAAAGACCTACATCAGCCATAACTGGAGTGTACACGTGTTGGTATCCAAGGCTGATTTCTTTATCCACGATGTAACGTTCAATTGTACGACGGATTGTAGCACCTTTTGGTAACCAGAATGGTAATCCTGAACCAACTTCTTGGCTAATCATGAATAAGTCTAATTCTTTACCTAATTTACGGTGGTCACGTTCTTTTGCTTCTTCACGCATCTTCAAGAATTCTTTTAAGTCTGCTTTATCGAAGAATGCAGTACCGTAAACACGTTGCATCATCTTGTTGTTAGAGTCACCTCTCCAGTAAGCTCCCGCAAGTGATAATAATTTGAAGACTTGGATACGTCCTGTTGAAGGAACGTGGATACCACGACATAAGTCTACGAAGTCTTCTTGTTGGTATACAGTGATTGTTTCATCTTCTGGTAAACCGTTAATTAATTCTACTTTATAAGGGTCGTTTGCGAAGATTTCTAAAGCTTCTTGACGGCTTACTTCACGACGAACGATTGGGTAGTTTTCTTTAACGATTTTCATCATTTCTGCTTCCACTTCTGGAAGAGCATCTTCTGTTAATTGATTTGGCATATCAGTATCGTAGTAGAATCCTGTTTCAATCGCAGGTCCAACTCCGAAGTGAATTCCAGGGTATAAACGAGTTAATGCGTGTGCTAATAAGTGTGCTGTTGAGTGACGTAAGATTCCTAATGCATCTTCGTGATCTGGTGTAACGATTTCGATAGAAGCATCTTCTTCGATTGGACGATCGAAGTCTACTAATTCTCCGTTCACTTTACCTGCTAATGCTTTTTTCGCTAGGCTTTTGCTAATGCTTTCTGCAACTTCTTTTACTGTAATTCCTTTTGGAAACTCCTTAACGGCACCATCTGGAAAAGTAATTTTAATCATTGACATTTTCTTCCTTCTTTCTTTTTGAAATTTCTGAAATAAACAAAAAATCCCATAGTCTGCTCCTGCAAACTATGGGACGTCATATTCTACGTGGTTCCACCCAAATTTGTTCATCAAAAAAGATGAACCTCAACGGAATAACGCTCCGATGCGCCTTGCTCTACTGAATTCAAGCAAAGATTCAAAAGTGGTAAAACTATTCCGGATGAAGTGTTGCACCAACCCACTTCTCGCTGAAATGTAACCAAGAGATAGTTTCTTGTCTTTTTCATCATTTTCAAAATATTTAGTTCATTAGTATTTAACCACTAATCTTTCATATTTTCAAGCATTTTCATCTAGGAGGGATTTCTGTGATTTTGTCCATCGACAAAATACTCTTTAGCTAAGAAACGAATACGTTCAATCAGACGTTTTGCTTTAAGAAGCTCTTGGTCTCCTTTATTTGAATGAGCAAAATGCGCTTCTAACTGATCAATCGTGAAGTTCGATGTGAAGAACGTTGGTAATTCTTGCAACATACGGTGTTGTAAGATAACCATCAACACTTCATCTCTAAACCATGCGCTATTCATTTCCGCACCGATATCATCCAATACTAAGATTGGTGTATTTTTAATCGATACTAATTTCGCTTCAACGGTATTTGTCGCAATGGCTTGCTTAATTTCTGCACTGTACGTTGGAACATTGACAAGCGTCGTTTCAATGCCGTTCTCAGAAAGCTCATTTGCTAAAGCGCCCATCATATATGTTTTACCAACCCCAAAAGGTCCTGCTAAGTATAAACCTTTATGGTATGTAGTGCTGTCCGTTTTGTAAGCTTCGATAAAATTCAATAACTCTCGAATGACATCTTCTCTTTCTTTTGTAAGAGCCGTATCTGAGAAGCGAGCTTCTGCGATATTTTTCGGCATATTGATGGAATGAATCAGGCGTTTACGTTTGCGTTCTCTTTCCTGGCGAATCGCTTCTTCAGTACGTTTGTAATTCACTAAAATAAATCCATTATGCACTTCTAAACATGGTTCGAGGCCTGGAGCTTTCACTTCCTTGTGATTCTTTCTGGCATCTCTTTCCATTCGAAACTCCAATAACGCAGACATTCCTTTACGAATAGCTTCCGGAGTCAATTCTTCTTTATGTTGTTCAAGAAAAGCTTTTACTTCTTCATCTTCAAAGATTTCTTTTTCGATGTTTTGCATGTTCGGCATGCCTTGTGCGGCTCCTCTTTGATCTAAAAATCCTTTTAATCCTTCCAATTCGTTCACCTCCGTTATTGTTGTTCTCTTTGATTACTTGTTTTTAATTTTGCGATTTGTTCTGCTAAATCACTTGAAACTTGTGTGGATTGACCTTCAGTAGGTGCAGGCGTTTGTTTTTCCTTTGCCTGAGAATCTTTCGCCCAATCTGGCAATTGCTCTTGATAACCACCCTGTCTTCTGTAGTTATTCTTACCTGCATTATGCAGTTGTTGTTTTCGTTTCACTTCTCGCTGCAAATCACGGTTTCGTACAGCTTCCATTGCCTCTTGAGCGGTCTTGATTTCTTTTGTAGCCCAGTCGTTGGCAATCGCATCGATAAAGTTTCGTGCAAGTGTCGCGTTATCGAGCTGTACCAAAGCATAGTGGAATAAAATATTTAACACTTCGTTTGGCAAACCGCTAACAGATACTAAATCAAAAATCAATTGACGTTCTGCTTTTGAAACATAGCCTTTCTTTTGCGCCTTGATGCTTGAAACAAAGTCAATCGGAGCCATTCCTTTAGCCGCTTGAATCAATTGTTGGATGGCTAACTCTTCTTCAGAGGCCCCTTCCACCACTTGAGCTTCCGTTGGCTCTGCGATAGGTGTTTCAACCACTTCTTCACTACGAAGTTGTGTCACTTTATCTTGAGCAGCCTCTTGCCCTAATTTCAACAAGAACTCTTCATCGATGACTTTCGTTGTTAAATCCGATGCAATCACTAAGAATTGTGCGATTTCTTGCTCCGTAAAACCATACGCGCGGTACAAGGCATCGACGATTTTACGAACTCCCTTAGTGATGGAATTTAAATCGACGAATTCTGTTTTTAACAGGCCTTCAATTAAATTCCAATCCACATCTGAAGTAAACTCGAATTCAGCTTGTTGCTTGCTATCTAATACCATACGATTTTCTTGTGCGTGGTTTCTTGTATAAGTCTCCATGTTATAAGGAAGTCGGTACGCCTCTTCGAACTGCGCACTGTCGTTTTCTCCTAAGTCGCCTGGTTTTGACACTAAGAATCGTTGTTTTAATTTCTCAAAACGATGATTCCCAATTTGGTTTAACAGTAATGTCGAAAGCAAGGCATCTTTGAAAAAGAGACGTGGAGACGTTGGCGCTTGTAATTCCATCGTGTACGTTTGAGGACGTGAAGCGGTTGGCTCCTTACGATACGTTTTGAGTAACCCAATCCCTTCCAAACGAGTTTTGGCTAAGTAAAAGTCCGGCATTCCTAAATTCGTCATCGACAACAATTCAGAAATGGAGAAGACTTCGCTCTCATATTCCGATGGAGATAACTCACCGTACAAAGTCGCATACAAAAGAGTCGCTTCTTTCCCAATGAACGGAGCGTATAATTGCATTAAAAATTGGATTTCTCTTTCGGTAATCCACACAGGTTGTACCACGAGGATACCGTCTTTAGGCTTATACTGTGCCCACGGAAACTCTTTTGAGTGCATTCTTGTAATTCCTTCCTATTTTTCTTGGCTGTCCATAATCATAGACATTCTTTCTAATTCTTTTAAGAACATTTTGCGGTCTGTAAATTGACGATACACACTTGCAAAGCGAATATACGCAATATCATCAATTTTAGCTAAGTGATCCATCACCATTTCCCCAATAAGAGTGCTTGACACTTCATTTTCTCCCTCTTGGTTGATGGAACGTTCGATTTCATTCACGATATTTTCCAATTGTCCGAGTGATACTGGACGTTTTTCTGCTGAACGAACTAATCCGTTTAATAATTTTTCACGGCTAAATTCTTCACGATTCCCGTTACGTTTAATGACAAGCAATGGCGCTTTTTCTAAGCGCTCGAATGTTGTAAAACGGTAGCCACATTCTTCGCACTCTCTTCTTCTACGAATAGAACGACCATCATCGGCTGGACGACTATCAACTACGCGAGAACCATTGTTTTTACATTTTGGACATTGCATTACAAACACCTCTCCTTTTTTGTGCTTATTCGACTTATTATATCATTTTTTAAGGAAATTTTCGAGTAGCCACTGATGGACTTTTTGCTCTAACTCTTGAAGAGTTCCTTCATTGGACCACACGATGGTCGCTCTCTTTACTTTTTCTTCTAAAGGCATCTGTGATTGGATTCGCTCTAACGCTTCTTGTCTAGTATATCCATTGCGTTTTTCCATGCGAGCAATTTGCGTTTCAACAGAAACAGCTACCACAATAATGTCATCACACAAATTCTCATAGTGCATTTCAAATAAGAGTGGAATATCTAAGACGATTAGTGATTTTCCTTGATCTCTGTAGTCTTTCATCTTTCCTGTAATCTCTTGACGGATGAGCGGTTGTAGAATGTCATTTACTTCCTTGCGAAGCGCATCATCACTGAACATTTTTCGCCCAAGTTCTGTTCGGTTTAATGTTCCATCAGCGTTTAAAATAGATTCACCAAAACGGTTCACAAGCGCAGTCAATCCGGCAGTTCCTTTTTCGACGACTTGTCTAGCAACGACATCCGCATCAATCACCGGTACTCCAGAGATTTTAAATAAATTCGAAACGGTTGATTTCCCGCTGGCGATACCGCCTGTTAATCCAATGACTCTCATCTTTTTCCTCCAACACTTCTTGTAAGACCTATGTTAGTTCAAAATGCCCTTTGTCGCAAGTTCTTTTCCCGATTCGAGCCCATATTGACACAAAAATACCGCACCCTCTTATTGAGAATGCGGCATGTCCATTATATACGTTCGTTTAATTCTTTTGCTAAGTCTTCGAATCCTGGTTTCTCAAGTAAAGCAAACATGTTTTTCTTGTATGCTTCTACCCCTGGTTGGTCAAATGGGTTAACGCCATTTAAGTAACCAGAAAGGCCTACTGCGATTTCGAAGAAGTAGATTAAGTGTCCTAATGTGTAAGCTGACATATCAGGAATGTTCACTACAAAGTTTGGAACTTGACCATCTGTATGAGCAAGTAATGTTCCTTGGAAAGCTTTTGTATTTACAAAGTCCATTGTTTTACCTTGTAAGTATCCTAATCCATCTAAATCTTCTTCTGTTTCAGGAATTGTTACTTCTTCATTTGGTTTACCCACTTTGATAACTGTTTCGAAGATGTTACGACGACCTTCTTGGATGTATTGTCCTAGTGAGTGTAAGTCAGTTGAGAAGTTTGCACTTGAAGGATAAATTCCTTTGAAGTCTTTTCCTTCTGATTCACCAAATAATTGTTTCCACCATTCAGAGAAGTATTGTAATGTTGGTTCGTAGTTAATTAATAACTCTGTCACTTTTCCTTTACGGTATAACACATTACGTGCTACAGCGTATTGGTAAGCTTCGTTTTCTTTTAAGTTTGATGAGCTGTATGCCACACGTGCATCTTCAGCCCCTTGCATTAATGCATCTACATCTGCACCAGTTACTGCAATTGGAAGTAATCCTACAGCTGTTAATACTGTGAAACGTCCACCAACATCATCTGGAATTACAAATGTTTGGTATCCTTCCACATCTGCTTCTGATTTTAATGCTCCACGAGTGCGGTCAGTTGTAGCGTAAATACGATTTACAGCTTCTTCTTTACCATATTTTTTAATTAATAAATCTTTGAATACACGGAAAGCAATCGCTGGTTCTGTTGTTGTACCAGATTTAGAAATTACGTTTACAGAGAAATCACGATCTCCGATTAAGTCGATTAACCCTTGTAAGTAAGTTGAGCTAATGCTGTTTCCTGCAAATAATACTTGTGGAGTTTTACGTTTGTCGCTTGGTAAGTAGTTATAGAAAGCGTGGTTTAAGAAATCAATCGCTGCACGAGCTCCTAAATAAGAACCTCCGATACCGATAACCACTAATACTTCAGATTCTTCTTGAATCTTTTTAGCTGCTGCTTTAATACGAGCGAATTCTTCTTTGTCATAGTCGCGTGGTAAGTTAATCCAACCTGTGAAGTCGTTCCCTGCTCCTAATCCTTCGCGTAAGTCTTTATCTAACGCTGTTACTGTTGATTGTAAATTGTCAATTTCTTCTTGGCTGAAGAAATCTAATGCTTTTGAATAATCAAATGAAATATGTCCCATTTGAATGCCTCCTTCGTATTCAATACCGATGTTTGATTAATTTTTGTTTTTATCTTTTACAAATTTTTCTTGTGCTTCTTCGATCCATTCTGGTAATTTCTTCGCTAAGCTTGAAAAACCAATGGAAGGAACATAGCGCTTGCGATTTTTCTTAATGCGTTGCGGAACATCTGGCACATCGAGTTTTTCCAGTGCTCGAATCGATAAACTAATCTTATTGGAAAATTCATCGACGTCAATCACTTTGGCCGTCACTTCCTGCCCCACTTTTACAAAATCATGCACATTATCCATATATCCATGTTTACATTCAGAAATATGAATCAAACCTTGTGTATCTTCATCTAGCTCCAAGAAAACTCCGTAATTTTGTACACCTGTTACTTTAGCCGTAACGATGTCGCCAATTCTAAAAGTTTTGCTCATAGAACCTCCTACGCTTTTACGTCCATCGATTCAATGACAACATCTTCTAGCGGACGGTCTTGCGCATTACGTTCTACGCCTTCAATCTTAAGAACAACGTCCATACCTTCTACGACGCGTCCGAATACTGTATGACGGTGGTCTAACCAAGGTGTTCCACCAACTTTAGCGTATTCTTCAACGATTTCTTCAGGCCAGCCGCCATCTTTTAATTGTTTTAACATTT
>CAJZJI010000009.1 GCA_916049935.1 uncultured Streptococcus sp.
CCGCCCATCCCACAAATCGTAACAGCAGTAATCTCATCTTCTTTTGAAAGAATTTGCAATCCGTCCCCTAATCGAACTTCAATGCGGTCTTCCATTCGATAATCACGAACGGTTTGTTTCGCCGATAAAAATGGTCCTTCAACTACTTCGCCCGCAATCGCTGAAGTAATCTGGTTATTTTGGATTAAATACACTGGTAAATACGCATGGTCACTACCAACATCGCATACCTTTGAATCCTTTGGAACAAAACTAGCAACTTTAGTTAATCGTTCTCCTAATTCAATCATTTTATACCTCTACATTCTTTTTCTTACGAAATAAATATGACTTTTACACCAATGCTCTTTAGATAAGCTACTGTTTCAGGGTCAGCGGTATGATCTGTAATTAAATGAGTAATCATATTACAATCAGCCGTATGGAAGTTTGAATCACGACCCACTTTAAATCCTTCCGTAACGATGATGCGGTGCCCTGTTGTCCGTTCTAAAATCACACGGTTTACGGCAGTCTCTGGAAGTGCATAGGTTGAAATTCCGTTTTTACTAATCCCTCCAACCCCTAAAAAACAAATATCTGCACGGGCTTTAGAGAATGAGTTGATTGCAAAATCCCCTACAAGAGATTTCTTTTGTTCGAAAATTTCACCACCACTAATCACAATAGATGCTTTCGTAGATGGCTTTTTGAAGATGGAACGACCATTATTCGTTAAAATCGTAACGTTGGCATCCGCTAGAAAATTTAATAACAAAAAGGCAGTAGAGCCTGAGTTAATAAAGACCATATTATGATCTCGTACTAATCCCGCGGCTCTTCTTGCAATGTTTTTCTTCATGGAATTATATTGAATTTGTTCCACGTTTTCCTGTTTAATTTTTCCAGCAAGGAAACGTGCGCCTCCGTAGAAGCGCTCGACAACTCCTTGATCTTCAAATTGTTGTAAATCTCTTCGAATGGTGATTTCAGAAACTTCTAACTCTTTCGATAAGTCTTCAACAGACATCTCTTGGTTTTCTTGTAAAAGCTGAAGGATACGTTGTTGTCTTTTAAACACAACCCCTTTACTACTCTTCAAAGTTTCTTCCTCCTTTTAGAAATCCATTCCCGTCTTATTTAATTTTTAATGAAAGCTCATCTAGTTGTTTTGCTGACACTTCACTTGGAGCTTGTGTCATTGGGTCTACTGCTGAGCTGTTCTTAGGAAACGCGATGACTTCACGGATGTTGTCTTCACCAGCAAGTAGCATTACTAAACGGTCTAAACCAAGAGCAATTCCTCCATGTGGTGGGAAACCGTAATCTAATGCATCTAATAGGAATCCAAATTGGCTTTCAGCAGATTCTTTTGTGAATCCAAGAACTTTAAACATCGCTTCTTGCATGTCACGACGGTAAATACGCAGTGATCCTCCACCTAATTCATATCCGTTTAATACGATATCATAGGCTTGTGCTTTTGCTGCAGCTGGATCATCGATTAATGCTTGGAAGTCTTCGTTCACTGGACGAGTGAATGGGTGGTGCATTGCAACATAACGGTCTTCTTCAGCGTCATGTTCTAATAATGGCCAATCAACAACCCATAAGAAGTTGAATTTGTTCGTATCGATTAAGTTATGTTTCTTACCAAAGTGTAAACGTAATTCAGATAATGATTGTGCAACCACTGATGGTTTGTCAGCACAGAAGAATACGATGTCTCCTACTTCAGCATTAATACGTTCACGAAAAGCTGCTTCTTGGTTCACGAGGAATTTCGCGATTGGTCCTTTTAAGCCGTCTTCTTCGACTTTAATCCAAGCTAACCCTTTAGCCCCAAATTTCGCAACAAAGTCCGCTAAGCTATCTGCATCTTTACGAGAATACTCTGAAGCGAGCCCTTTTAAGTTAAGGACTTTTACTTCTCCGCCGTTTTCGACACATGAACTGAACACTTTAAGGTCTGAATCTTTCATGATGTCACTCACGTCGATTAACTCTAAATCGAAACGAGTATCCGGTTTGTCGTTTCCGTAGCGAGCCATTGCTTCAGCAAATGAAATACGTGGGAATGGCGTTTGAACATCCACATCCAATGTGTCTTTCATCACTTTCTTCAATAAGCCTTCCATCATTTCTTGAATTTCTTCAGCGGATAAGAAACTTGTTTCAATATCGACTTGTGTAAATTCTGGTTGACGGTCTCCACGTAAGTCTTCGTCACGGAAGCAACGAACGATTTGGTAGTAACGGTCTAATCCAGCACCCATCAACAATTGTTTAAATGTTTGTGGTGATTGAGGTAAAGCGTAGAAGCTTCCTTCGTGAACACGTGATGGTACTAAGTAGTCACGTGCTCCTTCTGGTGTAGATTTAGCCAAAATTGGAGTTTCAACATCGATGAAACCTTCAGTATCTAAATACTCACGAATGGAACGTGTCGCTTTGTGACGTAAGCGTAAATTTTCTAATACTGGGCGACGGCGAATATCTAAATAACGATATTTCAAACGTAATTCTTCTGATGCTTTTTGTTCGTCATCGATATAGATTGGAGAAGTTTTAGCTTGAGAGAACACTTCTACTTCATCGACTAATAATTCAAATTTACCCGTTTTAAGATTTGGGTTTTCTAAGCCTTCGCCACGAAACGCCACTTCCCCCGTTACTTGAATCACATATTCAGAACGTAATTTTTCAGCTGTTTCAAACGCTTCTTGGTTACGTGCTGGATTAAAGACAACTTGCATAATACCTTCGCGGTCACGTAAATCGATGAAGATAACTCCGCCGTGGTCACGACGTTTGGCCACCCAACCATCTAGCGTTACTGTTTGTCCTACTAATTTTTCACTGATTAATCCACAATATTCTGTTCTTCTTTTCATATCCATCCCTCTTTCTATTTACCAAAGTACTCATCAATGGCTGTTGTATCCATTGTGATTTGACGATAAATACTATCGAAATCATCATAAAGTTCTTGTAAATTAATTTTTACTTCTTTACCAGTTTTCATTACTTTCACTGGTACTTGTTTTGTTTCTAATTCTTCTTCACCAAGTGTGATGACCACTTTAGCGCCATATTTTTGAGCATTCTTGAATTGTGGTTTTGCTTTACGTCCAAAGAAATCACGATCCACTGAGTAGCCTTGTTGACGAAGTGAAATAGAAAGTTTTAACACTTCCTCTTCTGTTTCTTCACCAAGTCCAACAATATATACATCTAGTTCTTGTAATTCAGGAACTTCAACTTGTTCATCCTTCATTAATAACACAAGACGTTCGATTCCAAGTCCAAATCCAAATCCTGGAGTTTCAGGTCCGTCGAGTTCTTGTACAAGACCGTCATAACGCCCACCACCGCAAATTGTAGTTTTAGCACCAAATGACTTAGAATCTGTCATGATTTCAAAAATTGTATCTTGGTAGTAATCGAGACCACGTACCATTGTTTCATCGATTTCAAATGGAATGTCTAGTGCATTTAAGTACTGTTGTACTTTTTCAAAGTGAGTACGTGCTTCGTCTGATAAGAATTCTAAAATGCGAGGTGCATTTTTAACAATCTCAATATCACGTTTGTCTTTACTATCTAATACACGTAATGGATTTTTGTGTAGACGATTTTTAGAATCTTCACTTAATTCATCTGCAAATGGTTCTAGGTAACTAATTAACGCTTCACGGTATTTAATACGGTCAGCTGTTTTCCCAAGTGAATTAATCACTAAGCGCATATTCGATAATCCGAGTTCTTTTAATAAATCCCAAGCCATTGCAATAGTTTCAACGTCTGTGGCAGGATTTGTTGAACCAAATACCTCAACTCCTAATTGGTGGAATTGACGAAGACGGCCTGATTGTGGACGCTCATAACGGAACATTGGAGCCATATAATACACTTTATAAGGTTTCTTATGTTCTGGTCCGAATAATTTATTTTCTACATAGGCACGAACGATTGCTGCAGTTCCTTCTGGACGAAGTGTAATGTGACGATCTCCTTTATCGTAGAAATCATACATTTCTTTTGAAACGATATCACTCGTATCCCCAACACCACGGCTAAATAAATCGTAGCTTTCGAACATTGGTGTACGCATTTCTTCAAATTGATAATCGCCTAAAATGATGCGTGCTGTTTCTTCGATATAGTGCCAAATTTTAAGTTCTTCAGGTAATAAATCGGCTGTTCCTTTTGGTTTTTGAATCATATGAATCATCCTTTCTTTCGATAAAAATAAAAAAATCCCAACTTCAATAGAAGTCAGGACGAAATTTTCGTGGTGCCACCTTAGTTCGGAAAGAGCTCTTTCCCTCTTAATGATAACGGAATTACCGGAATAACTTTGCATTATTCTCCTCAAGAGTGTCTTTCCTTGTACGGTTAGAAGCTTTCAGCCACGGCTTCTATCTCTTTAGTGTACTTCTTTATCTCTGTCTAAGGATTTTTATTGTTGCTATAAAGAATACTAGAGGAATGCGTATTTGTCAAGAAAATCTAATTATTTTTTAATCTCACACTCTACCAAAAACGAAAAGAAAAATCTAACATAAAAGTTACACTTTGCTTTATGAATTCTTACTGAATTAACTGGTCAATGGCTTTAATAACACCATTGTTTTCATTCGTATCTGTGACGATATCAGAAACAGCTTTTACTTCTTCGCTTGCATTTCCCATCGCAATCGCAAGTCCAGCGTATTTTAACATTTCGATATCATTAGCAGCGTCTCCAATTGCTGCGATCTCACTTGATTGAATATTTAGTTCTTTGGCTAATTTTTCTAATCCAAAAGCTTTATTAACGCCCTTAGTTAGAACTTCTATTAAATACTTCTGACTACGAACGACATAAAATTCATTTCTCCACTCCTGAGGAATAAATGTTTCAAACTCATTGAGTTGTTCTTCATCACCAAGTAAAAGAAGTTTATAAAAGTCAGTGGATAGAGAGTCCTCAATTGTAATTCGTTTTAACTTTCCACTAACGATCTTAACGTCAAACTCCATCCATTCTGTTGGATCTTCATCGAACGAATAATAGTAATCCACGCCAGCTCCCATCACGCTAATACCGTGAGTCTTCCCTAATTCAATCCATTTTTGAATTGCTTTAGAATCAACGAATGCATCCATCACACGTTTCCCAGTTTGACTCTCATAAATATTGGCGCCATTTTGGCTAATAATATAGTGATTTTCTTCTAAATATCCTAAGTCTTTTAAATACGGACGAATTCCACTTTCAGGACGTCCTGTACAGATCACTAATAAAGTTTCAGTGTTTTTGTTATGAAAGTTCTTGAAATATTGTTTCGTCTCTTCTAATAATTCTTTTTTACTGTTTAATAAGGTACCATCCATGTCGATAGCAATTAATTTAATCATTACAACTGCTCCTTTTTATTCAATACAAAGATTATTTTATCACAAATTATCTAGCAAAACACACTCAACAAAAAAAACACTCTCTTTCCGAGAGTGTTTTTTCGTTTAGTTTAAAATTCGAATCGTAACATTACGTCTTCCCCATTGGTTAGCTTGATCTACTGTTGTAAAGTGAAGGTCAATGATATTGCCTTTAATTGCTCCACCAGTATCTCCTGCAATGGCAATCCCGTATCCAGGAACTTCTACTAAGCTTCCTAAAGGAATTACGCTTGGGTCAACCGCAATAACTGTTGGATTCTTACGTAAGTCGATACCAGTCGCTGTATAAGGGCTTAATCCCGGTTCGTTATAAGAATAACCAGTCGCTTGAACGTTTAATGTTCTTCCACCAGATTGATTGCTTGCTGCAGATGCTTGTGTCGTTGGTGTTTCTGAAGTAGCAGGCGCTTGCGTTTGTGCAACCGTTGTAGCTGGTTCAGCTGTCGCAGCTTGTGTCGTTGGTTTTTGCTGCGTAGATGAGGCTACTGCTGGTTTATCTGTAGTTAATTGTGCAACTGCTGTAATAGCTGAGGCAACCACTGCAGATGATTCTTTCTTTTGTTCTTGTACTTTTGCAAGAGCTTCTTTGTTATCAGCAATTAACTTTTTCAAATCATTTACTGAACCTTCGAACGCTTGACTCTCAGCAGTAAGTTGTTCTTTTTTAGCGACTAAGTCAGTCGACGCTTGTTCTGCTGCTGTTTTCAGGCGAGATAATTCAGCTACTTGCTCTGATAAGTTCTTCAACACTTCTTCATCCGATTGGAATAATTGTTGAAATACAAATAATCGATTTAAGAAATCTGAAATACTTTCTGAATTTAGTAAATGTAAAATACTATAAGAAACAAAGTCAGAAACTTGAATTTGTTGCAATCGTTTAGATGCGACTTGTTTACGTTCTTCCACTTTTGCTTCTTGAGTTGTAATCTTTTCAGCAAGTGTTTCTTTTTCTTTATTGAGAGAATCGATTTGTTGGTTTAAACTTTCAATTTCTTGATATTTCGTATTCACTTTTTGTAATTCTGAAGTTAATTGTGCTTCTAGTTTTTGGATATCCGTTTCCTCCGCAAATGCTGAAGGGGCTAACGGTCCAGACACTAATAAGAAAGCCATTAACGTCAGAACAATATGTTTAATCTTTTTCAAAAGTGATTTTCACCACACTTTCTCCAACTTACCTCACATTTTACATGAGAAACATATTGAGAAAGTATCAGTTATATTACAGAATTGTAACAAAACTTTACAATTTTATGATTCCTTTAGATAGGCTTTTAGCGCTTCAAGGAGCTCATCACTGCTAGAAACAATCTCCCCGCGAAGCTTCACAAGACCCGCAGTATAAAGGTTTACGTAGCTAAATTGGGACTCTGCTACTTCTTGTAAAGCCTCTAATTTTTGAGGATTATCTGCCCCTTGTTGACGGCTGTCTGTGTATAATCCTAGAATCGGCATATCTGCATGGTACGCTACCCCGATTTCACTGGCAACACCGACGTCAATCACTGCACCATCCAATACAGCAATCATCAAATCTGATTCTAATAAGGCATCTGTATCATATTGGGCAATCATCGTTGAGTCCGCATATGAACTCTTATCGTTAATCGCCATTTGTTCCTGTGGTAAGTATACCTCTACCCCTGGGAACTGGTTGCGAATCTTTTCTACTAGAACTTTGTTAAAGGCTAATTCCATTTCTGAGAATAATGGACTTGCAAAATAAATTTTTGTCATTTGAATACCTCCTCTAATAATCTTATCCTACACTAAATACCGAAAAAAGACCAGAAGACTTTTTACGCTTCTGGTCTACTGTTATTAATTATATAAAGCATCAACACGTGCTTGAACAGCCTCATCTTCAAGGAACTCATCATAAGTAGATCCAAGACGGTCCACAATGCCTTTTGGTCCAATTTCGATAATACGGTTTGCTGTTGTTTGAATGAACTCGTGGTCATGACTTGAGAATAGTAATGAACCTTTGAAGGCGATTAAGCCATCATTCAATGCAGTGATTGATTCTAAGTCTAAGTGGTTTGTTGGGTCGTCTAAGATTAACACGTTTGCTTTAGAAAGCATTAATTTAGATAACATACAACGAACTTTTTCTCCCCCTGAAAGAACAGTTACTTGTTTCATAACATCGTCTCCAGAGAATAACATACGACCTAAGAAGCTACGTAAGAATGTGTTATCTTGCTCTTCTACCGGTGCGTATTGACGTAACCACTCTAAGATATTTAAGTTCTCGTTTGAGAACTCGTCTGTCATATCTTTTGGTAAGTAAGCTTGACTAGTTGTGACACCCCACTTGAATGTACCACTGTCTGCTTCCATTTCGCCTGTTAAGATCTTGAATAATGTTGTAATTGCAATATCTGAACGGCTTAAGAAGGCCACTTTATCGTCTTTTGATAATTGAAAGCTTACATTTTCAAAAATCACTTCGCCATCAATTGTTTTTGATAAACCTTCGACTAATAATAAGTCATTACCGATTTCACGCGCTGGTGAGAATCCAACGAACGGGTATTTACGGCTTGAAGGTTGAATATCATCTAATGTAATTTTATCCAACATCTTCTTACGAGAAGTTGCTTGTTTTGATTTAGAAGCATTCGCAGAGAAACGAGCGATGAACTCTTGTAACTCTTTGATTTTTTCTTCTTTCTTCGCGTTTTGGTCAGCTAATAATTTCGCAGCTAATTGGCTTGAATGTAACCAGAAATCATAGTTCCCAACGAATAATTTAATCTTACCAAAGTCAACGTCTGCCATATGCGTACATACTTTGTTCAAGAAGTGACGGTCATGGGATACTACAATAACAGTGTTATCAAAGTTGATTAAGAACTCTTCTAACCATGCGATTGATTTTGCATCCAAACCGTTTGTAGGTTCGTCTAATAAAAGAACGTCTGGTTTACCGAATAAGGCTTGTGCAAGTAACACTTTAACCTTGTCTGCTTCGACTAACTCACTCATTAATTTATAGTGTTGGTCTTCAGTGATTCCTAGACCTTGTAATAATTGTGAAGCATCACTTTCTGCTTCCCAACCGTTTAATTCAGCAAACTCCCCTTCAAGTTCAGCAGCACGAATACCATCTTCATCAGAGAAGTCTTCTTTCATGTAAATAGCGTCTTTCTCTTTCATGATGTCATATAAATGTTTATGTCCCATGATAACTGTATCAATAACACGTTCATCTTCGAAAGCGAAGTGGTCTTGTTTTAAGACTGTTAAACGTTCATGTGGATCTAGGATAACTTCACCAGTTGTTGGTTGTAATTCCCCAGACAAGATTTTTAGGAAAGTTGATTTTCCGGCACCATTCGCACCAATAACCCCATAACAGTTTCCTGGTGTAAAAGTGATGTTTACATCGTCAAATAATTTACGGTCTGAAAATAATAGACTTACATTTTGTACTTTTAACATTTCGTTCTCCTTTGTTTTTGAATTCGATTCATTCTATCATACTCTAGCTGTTTTTTAAACCTTTGTACTAACTGTTACACAAAATAAGCTAGTCTGCTGTAGACTAGCTCAAATAGTATTCTGTGTCTTACTTTGTAAATTTCAGTTCAACCTTATATCCATTCTTCGTGGCCATTTCGATAATAGTTGATAAGCGTGGATTCGTTTTCCCTTTTTCTATTGCAGAAATTTTATTTTGTAACAGCTGATTCTCTTCGGCATAGCGACTTTGAGAAAGACCGGTTTCAAGGCGTAACTCTACAAGCTGCAATGCAATCTTTTGCTTCGAATATTCTTTATTAAAATCAGATACAAAATTAGGATACGTAGTATTTAACATAGTGTATAATTTCTTCTGGTATCGTCCCATTCGGTACACCCTCCTTATAGTCTCTTGAAACCTCAAAGCGTAAATACTCCCGTTTATTCTTTCCTGCTCCCCATTTTTCCCAGACGGCTGGCGTGAGACCTTCTTCTTCAACGATGGTTAGTACCGCTAATATTTTTACCAATTTATCATAAGGAAGATCTTTAATATCCTCATATTTTGATTCACTTATTTCAAATGTTTCTCCCATAAACATCCCTCCTAAACACATTATACCGTATAAGGAATATACCGTATACGGTATATCTTACTTTTTATAAAAAAATCCGTAGACAAAATTGCCTACGGATTAACACTATTATTCAGTTACAATAACTGGACGTTTTAAGCGTTCCACCGTTTCAGAAATATTTCTGAAGTGGTCGCTGATACGTTCTAAGTTACTTAATAAGTCCATTACGAAAATACCTGATTCAGCAGAAGCAATACCTTTGTTCATACGTTTCATGTATTTATCGCGAACTTCAATCTTGAGTTTATCAATATCACGTTCGATTTGGATCGCTTGTTGAACTTTATCTTGATCACCAGTTGATAAGGCGTCAATTGATAGTGCAAACCCTTTTTGAACTAGGGCGTACAATCCATCTAATTCGTGCGCTGTATCTTCATCTAGGAAGATTTCACGTTCGATAATGGATTTTGCAAAGTCTGCGATGTTTTCTGCGTGGTCCCCGATACGTTCAATATCATTTGCCGTACTAAACAACTCATCGATTGTTTGTTGGTCTTTCGCAGAGACATTTTGTTGAGAAATTTCAACTAAATACTTCACGATTGCTTTTTCATACGCATTGATATTTTTCTCGTTTTCAAGAGCTTTCTTGACGAGTTTCTTATCACGTGTACGAGCCGCACCAATTGCATTTTCTAAAGCACTACTTGTTTCTTGAGCCATCGCAGCAAATTCATACATTGTGTTTTCTAACGCGATTGATGGAGTTACCAAGATACGTTTATCAAGATAACGCGTAATGCTTTCTTCCTCGTCTTCTCCATCAGGAATAATCATTTGAATCAACTTCACTAAAAGATTTGTGAATGGGAATAGGACAATTACGTTAACGATATTGAAAATCGTATGTGCATTGGCAATCTGACGAGCAACATTACCAGGATCAATAGATTCAACAACATTCACAAGAATACCGCGAAGGAAAAGCATAAAGTAAACTGTACCGATAACATTAATCATTAAGTGGAATAAAGCAACTTGTTTTCCACGACGAGAAGTACCTAAACTACTAATTAAAGCAGTTGTACATGTTCCGATGTTATCACCGAAGATGATAAACACCGCTGTAGTAATAGGAAGCACACCTTGACTAGCAAGAGCGATTAATACCCCAATCGTTGCTGAAGAACTTTGTAAGACAAGGGTCATTAAAAGACCGATTCCGACACCAATAAATGGATTGCTACCGTATTGAAGAATCCAGTTAGTAAATTCAGGCAATTCTTTTAACGGTTGTAAAGCAGAACTCAATGAGCTCATACCAATAAATAAAATACCAAAACCAATAAAGATTTCACTAGCTTCTTTAACTTTTGGATTTTTAGTAAGCATGTTCGCTACTAAACCAGAAGCGATGACGATAGGTGCCCATTGTGACAAGTTAAAGGAAACCATTTGCCCTGTAATCGTCGTTCCGACGTTTGCCCCAAAGACAACACCTACTGCTTGCGCTAATGTCATTAGCCCAGCATTTACGAAACCAACAACCATTACTGTCGTTGCTGATGAACTTTGAATGATTGTTGTTACAAACATCCCAACAAGTACTGACATGAATCGATTTTTCGTTAATTTACGAATAATCCCTTTCAAGCCTTCTCCGGCTACTTTTTGTAATCCGTCGCCCATCAATTGCATCCCGTATAAGAATAAACTTAGACCTGCAATTGCGCCGAGAATCATCGTCGTATACATAAGTCAATAACTCCTTTAAAGTTAAGTGTAATGTGGAATGTATCCACGTGCATTGTAACATATTAAAAGTCATTAAGAAAGAGTTCGCTTCACATCTGCTTG
>CAJZJI010000010.1 GCA_916049935.1 uncultured Streptococcus sp.
TAAATAGTGCTAAAAACACGAAAAAACGCCGTTATATACAAATAGAATAAAAAAGTTGGAAAATATTACTTGAGTTATTAAACAAAATATTCTAATATTAAGGCAAACGGTTGCGCAATGTTTGCGCATTCAATGACTAGTAGAAATATCTATTATATAGAAAAGAGGGATTTATGAATGAGCAATAGAGAATCAGGTGTGTTAATGCATATCTCATCATTACCAGGTAACTATGGTATTGGTTCTTTTGGAAAATCAGCATATGATTTTGTAGATTTTCTTGTTCGTACAAAACAAACCTATTGGCAAATTCTTCCATTAGGAACAACAAGTTATGGAGATTCTCCATACCAATCATTTTCTGCTTTTGCAGGAAATACGAACTTTATCGATTTCGACATTTTAATAGAAGAAGGTTTAATTGATAAAGAAGACGTCCTTACAAATTGGGGCGAAGATGAAACGACGGTTGACTACGCATTATTATATGAAAAACGTCGTCCAGTTTTAGAAAAGGCAGTAGCTGCTTTCCTTGCAAAAGGAAAAACTCCTGCATACGAGAAATTCGTAGAGGAGAAAGCAGAGTGGTTAGAACCATTTGCAGAATACATGGCGATTAAAGAATCTTTCGATATGAAACCATGGACAGCATGGAGCGACGAAGCCATCAAACGTCGTCAACCAGATGCGTTAGCCGAGTACCGCACACGCCTTGCGGATAAGTTAGAATATCACCGTGTAACTCAATTCTTATTTGATGAACAATGGCATGCTCTTAAAAAATATGCCAATGACCACTTCATTCAAATTATTGGTGATATGCCAATTTATGTGGCAGCAGACAGCGTAGAAATGTGGGCAACACCACATTACTTCAAAACAGATGAAGAAGGTAATCCACTTTGTGTAGCTGGATGTCCTGCGGATGATTTTTCTCCGCTAGGTCAATTATGGGGGAACCCAATTTATAATTGGGAAGCAATGAAAGAAGATGGATACACTTGGTGGAGCAAACGACTACAAGCAAGTTTTGAATTATTTGATGTCGTTCGTATCGACCACTTCAGAGGTTTCTCAGCTTACTGGGAAATTCCAGCAGAAGCAGAAAACGCAACAATCGGGAAATGGGTTAAAGGTCCTGGGTATGATTTATTTAAAGCGGTGAAAGAGCAACTCGGAGAATTGCCAATTATCGCAGAAGACTTAGGTTTCATGGATGAAGATGTCATCAACCTTCGTGAAGCTACTGGATTCCCAGGAATGAAAATCTTGGAATTCGGGTTTATGGGTGAAGATCCTAAGAGTGGAGATTTACCTCATCATTATCCTGTCAATGCGGTTGCCTATACAGGAACGCACGATAATGATACAGTATTAGGGTGGTATAAGTCGGCTACAGAAGAAACTCGAGAATTTTGTAATCGTTACTTAAACCGCCGCGACGAAGAGCCAATTAGCTTTGCGTTACTTCGCGGACTATATGGTTCTGTCAGTCGTATGACAGTTGCAACAATGCAAGATTTACTACAATTAGACGAAACAGCTCGTATGAACATTCCAAGTACACTAGGTGGGAACTGGGTATGGAGAATGACAGAGGAGCAGTTAACGGAATCAGTAGAAGAGTTCTTACTTGGAATTACTGAATTGTACGATCGAGCAAATCCACATCATAATGTGGATGTTAAAGAGGAGTTAGTCGAGGAAGAAAAATAACCTCGCGCACACTAAAAAGGAGAGAACAATGAAAGATTTTAAACAATATGTAGAAGGAAACTTAGGTAAGTCGTTAAAAGACTGCTCAAAAGAAGAAGTTTACTTAGCATTATTACAATTTACAAAAGAAAAAAGCGCAGCCTTACCACAAAATAATGGTAAGAAAAAAGTGTATTACATTTCTGCTGAATTCTTAATCGGTAAATTATTATCAAACAACTTAATTAACTTAGGCCTTTACGATGAAGTCAAAGAAGAATTAGAAGCAGCTGGACATTCATTAGCTGAAATCGAAGAAATCGAATTAGAACCATCTTTAGGAAATGGTGGTCTAGGACGTCTAGCTGCATGTTTCCTTGATTCTATCGCAACTCTTGGTTTAACAGGAGACGGCGTTGGTTTGAACTACCACTATGGTTTATTCGAACAAAAATTCAAAAACAACCAACAAGATGCAGTGCCAAACGTTTGGTTAACACCTGAAAGCTGGTTAGTTCCAACCGAAACTTCTTATAAAGTACCTTTTGCAGACTTTACATTAACATCAAAAATGTTTGATATTGATGTATTAGGATATGAACAATCTACTAAAAACAAATTACACTTATTCGATGTTGATTCAATCGATGAGTCTTTAGTTTCAAGTGATTCAATCTCATTTGATAAAACACAAATCGCTAAAAACTTAACATTATTCTTATATCCAGATGATAGCGATGAGCAAGGTGAATTATTACGTATTTACCAACAATACTTCATGGTAAGTAACGGTGCTCAATTATTAATCGACGAAGCACTTGCTAAAGGAAGTAACTTACACGACTTAGCAGAGTACGCAACTGTTCAAATTAACGATACGCACCCATCAATGGTGATTCCTGAATTGATTCGTTTACTTGAGGAACGTGGAATTGAATTCGATGAAGCAGTGGAAATCGTATCTGCAATGACAGCTTACACAAACCACACAATCTTATCAGAAGCATTAGAAAAATGGCCTTTAGCATACTTAGAAAAAGTAGTGCCACATTTAGTGCCGATTATTAAAGAATTAGACGCTCGCGTGAAAGCAAAATATGAAGATCCATCAGTAGCGATCATCGACGAACATGACCGTGTTCACATGGCGCATATGGATATTCACTACGGATATAGCGTAAACGGTGTTGCGGCACTGCATACGGATATCTTAAAAGAAAGTGAATTGAAGAATTTCTATGAAATTTATCCAGAGAAATTCAATAACAAAACAAACGGGATTACTTTCCGTCGTTGGTTAATGCATGCCAACCCAGAACTTGCTAAATTATTAGATGAAACAATCGGAACTGAGTGGAGAAAGGATGCTACTAAATTAGAAGCGTTGAAAGCTTTCCGTCATGATGCGATTGTTCGCGAAAAATTAGACAAGATTAAACGTGATAACAAGAGACGTTTAAGTGTTTACTTGCAAGAAAAGCAAGGCATCACAGTGAATGAAAATTCTATTTTTGATATCCAAATCAAACGTATGCACGAATACAAACGTCAACAAATGAACGCTTTATATGTGATTCATAAATACTTAGATATCAAGAGCGGAAACATTCCAGCTAGACCAATTACAATTATCTTTGGTGGTAAGGCTGCTCCTGCGTATGTCATTGCACAAGACGTGATTCATTTAATTCTTTCATTATCTGAATTAATCGCCAATGACCCAGAAGTTAGCCCATACTTACAAGTCGTAATGGTTGAAAACTACAACGTAACAGCGGCAACACACTTAATTCCAGCATGTAATATTTCTGAACAAATTTCTCTTGCTTCAAAAGAAGCCAGCGGAACAGGAAATATGAAATTCATGCTAAACGGTGCATTAACTCTTGGTACTGAAGATGGTGCGAACGTGGAAATCCACGAACTTGTGGGTGACGACAACATCTATATCTTCGGTGAAAAGAGTGATGAAGTCATTGCGCACTATGAAAAAGGCGATTACAACGCTAGTGAATTTGCGAAGAGAGATGCAATCCGTCCATTAGTGGAATTCGTGAAGAGTGACGCTTTACTAGAAGTTGGAAACCAAGAACGTCTAGAACGTCTATACCAAGAATTAACAACAAAAGACTGGTTCATGACATTATTAGACTTAGAAGATTACATTGAAACAAAAGAACGTATGTATCGCGATTTCGAGAACAGAGACGAATGGAATGCTAAAGTGGTGACAAACATCGCAATGGCTGGCTTCTTCTCAAGTGACCGTACAATCGAAGACTACAACCGTGACATTTGGAAATTAAAATAAATCGATTGAATGAAGGGACACGGTGAATTCCATGCAAATTAAAAACGAAGCAATGCTGATCACTTACTCAGACAGCATGGGAAGCAATATGAAGGACTTAAAAGGCGTTTTGGATAAATATTTCCAGGGTGCCATTGGTGGGGTCCATTTATTACCATTTTTCCCATCAACAGGGGATAGAGGATTTGCTCCAAGTGACTACACACGCGTAGACCCATCACTTGGAACTTGGGAAGATGTGGATGCTCTAGGGGAACAATATTATTTAATGTTTGACTTCATGATTAACCATATTTCTCGTGAGTCTAAGTTCTTCCAAGATTTTAAAGAAAATCACGAGAACTCACCTTACAAAGATATGTTTATTCGTATTCATGAGTTTTTCCCAGAAGGACGTCCAAACCAAGCGGATATTGACTTAATTTATAAACGTAAAGATAAAGCACCATTCCAAACGGTTCACTTTGCCGATGGAACAACAGAAGAAGTATGGAACACATTCGGGGAAGAGCAAATCGACCTTGATGTTCGTAAAGAAATCGTGAAAGAGTTTATTCGTGAAACGATTAAAGACATGGCAAGCCATGGTTGCTCATTAATTCGTTTAGACGCATTTGCTTATGCGATTAAAAAACTCGATACAAACGACTTCTTCGTAGAACCAGATATTTGGGATTTATTAAATGAAGTACGTGATGAAGCAGCGAAATACCAAGTAGAATTGCTTCCTGAAATTCATGAGCATTATTCAATTCAAATGAAGATTGCTGATCATGATTACTTCGTTTATGACTTTGCATTGCCAATGGTAGTCTTATATTCACTATACTCAGGGAAATCAAATCGTTTAGCAAACTGGCTTTCAATGAGTCCAATGAAGCAATTTACAACACTTGATACGCATGACGGAATCGGTGTCGTGGATGCTAGAGACTTATTAACTGATGAAGAGTTAGATTACACTTCAAACAAATTATATGAAGTAGGTGCCAACGTAAAACGTATCTACTCAAGTGAAAAATACAATAACTTAGATATCTATCAAATCAACAGTACTTACTACAGTGCCTTAGGAAATGATGATGCAAGTTACTTATTATCACGTGTATTACAATGCTTTGCACCTGGTATTCCGCAAGTGTATTATGTTGGATTACTTGCTGGGGAAAATGACATCGAGTTATTAGAATCTTCAAAAGAAGGTCGTAACATCAACCGTCACTACTACACATTAGAAGAAATCGACCGTGAAGTAGAGCGTCCAGTCGTGAAAAAACTAATCAACTTATTACGCTTCAGAAACACATCAAAAGCGTTTGATTTAGAAGGTTCTTTTGAAGTAGAAACGCCAACTGAGAACACAATCGTAATTACACGTAAGGACGCTTCAGGTACTACAGAAGCACGCTTAGAAGCAAACCTTGAAACAAAAGAGTTCACTATTTTCGAACAAGGAAATGTTGTGACTTTATAAAATGAAACATAGATTGACGTGTGGAGTTCTTCCACACGTCTTATTTTTTCGCAAAAGAATAGTACTTAATGGGCAGATATGATAAAATGACTCTGTATGACAAACTTTGTATCTTCTAGAGTCATCTTACTTTAGAAATAAAAGCGGTTGAACCCGTCGAACGTTTTTATTTCTAAAAGTAGGTCTGGAAGATACGCAAATAAGAGAAAAGGAGATTAGTTATGTCAGAAAAGAAAGTTTTTAGCTACAACTGGGGCGGACGTCAATTAACAGTTGAAATCGGCCAATTAGCAAAACAAGCCAATGGTGCTGTATTAGTACGTTACGGTGATACTGTTGTGTTAACAGCGGCTGTTGGTACAAAACAAGCAAAAGATACAGATTTCTTCCCGTTAACAGTGAACTACGAAGAAAAAATGTATGCAGCAGGTAAAATCCCTGGAGGCTTCATCAAACGTGAAGGCCGTCCAAGTGAACATGCTACTCTTACAGCGCGTTTAATCGACCGTCCAATCCGTCCAATGTTTGCGGAAGGCTTCCGTAACGAAGTACAAATCACAAATACTGTAATGTCAGTAGATCCTAACTGCCCACCAGAAATGGCAGCAATGTTTGGTTCTTCATTAGCATTATGTATTTCAGATATTCCATTTGATGGACCAATCGCTGGGGTAGACGTAGGTCGTGTAAACGGTGAATACGTAATTAACCCAACTACAGAACAAAAAGAAAACTCAGATATCGAATTATCTGTAGCTGGTACTGCAACTGCCATCAACATGGTAGAAAGTTCAGCTAAAGAAGTGAACGAAGAAGATATGCTTGGTGCATTATTATTCGGTCACGAAGAAATTAAAAAATTAGTGGCTTTCCAAGAAGAAATCGTTCGCGAAGTTGGTAAAGAAAAAATGGAAGTAACTTTACTTTCATTCGACCCAGCTATCGAAGCACAAGTAAAAGATTTATTCAGCGAAGCAATGGTTCACGCTATTCAAACAGAAGAAAAATTAGCGCGTGAAGCAAACATCGAAAAAGTAAAAGAAACAGCTATCGAGCACTTCGAAGCGGTATTAGAAGAAAATGACGAAAAAGCAGGACTTCTAAAACAAGTTTCTCAATTAGTTGATAACTTAGAAAAAGACGAAGTACGTCGTTTAATCACTGAAGAAAAAGTACGTCCTGATGGTCGTAAGATTGACGAAATCCGTCCATTATCTTCAGAAATCGACTTATTACCTCGTGTTCATGGTTCAGGTTTATTCACTCGTGGACAAACTCAAGCATTAACTTCAGCAACACTTGCACCTCTTGGAGAATACCAAGTGATTGATGGTTTAGGAATCGAAGAAGGGAAACGATTCATTCACCACTACAACTTCCCACAATTCTCTGTAGGTTCAGTTGGTCGTGCTGGTAGCCCAGGTCGTCGTGAAATTGGTCACGGTGCGCTAGGGGAACGTGCATTGAAACAAGTGATTCCAAGTCCAGAAGACTTCCCTTACACAATCCGTCTTGTATCAGAAGTATTAGAATCAAACGGTTCTTCTTCTCAAGCAAGTATTTGTGCGGGAACATTAGCATTGATGGCTGCCGGTGTGCCAATTAAAGCACCTGTAGCAGGTATCGCGATGGGTCTTATTTCTGACGGTACAAACTACACAGTCTTAACAGATATCCAAGGGTTAGAAGACCACTTAGGAGATATGGACTTTAAAGTAGCCGGAACGAAAGACGGAATTACAGCTCTTCAAATGGATATTAAGATTCAAGGAATTACAGAACAAATCTTACGTGAAGCCCTAACACAAGCGAAGAAAGCACGTTTTGAAATTCTTGAAGAATTAACATCAACAATTGCTGAACCTCGTAAAGAGTTAAGCCCATATGCACCTAAGATTGAAATGATTTCTATCCACCCTGATAAGATTAAAGTGGTTATCGGACGTGGTGGGGAAACAATCAACTCTATCATCGACGAAACAGGTGTTAAAATCGATATCGACCAAGAAGGTCACGTATCTATCGCTTCTACAGATGCTGCTATGATCCAACGTGCTAAAGAAATCATCGAAGATTTAACACGTGAAATCGAAGTAGGTCAAGTGTACGAAGGAACTGTACGTCGTATCGAAAAATTCGGTGCATTCGTAGAAATCGCTAAAGGAAAAGATGGATTAGTTCACATTTCTGAATTAGCACACGAACGCGTTGGTAAAGTAGAAGATGTACTTGCTTTAGGCGACAAAGTGACTGTTAAAGTCATCGAAATCGACGGGCAAGGACGTATCAACTTATCACGTAAAGCATTATTACCAAAAGAAGATAAAGAATAATCTTTCAATTCTAGCCTCTGCATTTTGCAGGGGCTTTTTTCTTTCTTCAAAAGTACAACAATAGAGCACTTCTTAGATTCTTTGATATTCGCAAAAAAGGGACAAATATGATATTCTTATAGAGTATATAGGGTGGAGAAATCTGCCCAGAGGAATCAATTTAAATAATAGAAAATGAGAGGTAAACCATGAGTTCAATTAAAATCATCGCACTTGGTGGTGTGAGAGAAAACGGTAAGAGCTTATATGCCGTTGAAGTGGAAGAAGAGATCTTCGTCTTAGATTGCGGTCTTGTCTATCCAGAAGATGAACTATTAGGGATTGATGTAGTCATTCCTGATTTCACATACTTAGAAGAAAATAGAGACCGTATTGCAGGGGTCTTCTTAACGCACGGACATGCCGATGCAGTAGGAGCCTTGCCTTATTTCTTACAAAATATCGACGCGCCGGTATTCGGTTCAAAATTAACGATTGCTCTTGCAAAATACTATGTAGAGTCTTCAAACGTTGTTAAAGGATTTGACGACTATCATGAAGTGACAGAAAATACAGAGATTGATTTTCCAACAGCAACTGTGAAGTTCTTTAAAACTACACACACAATTCCAGATTCATTAGCGATTGTGATTAAAACTAGCGAAGGAAATATTGTGTACACTGGGGACTTCAAGTTCGATCAAAGTGCTGCAGTGGAATATCAAACAAACTTTGGACGTATCGCCGATGTCGGTGAAGATTATGTATTAGCGCTTCTTAGCGATTCAAGTGACGCAGAAAGCACAGTCGAAAACGTCAGCGACCGTAAAGTAGCCGAAACGATGTTAGAGACATTTATGAATGCAGAAGGCCGTATTATCGTTGCCTGCGTTGCAAGTAATATTTTACGTATTCAACAAGTCATTAATGCTGCTTACGAGTCAGGCCGCAAGATTTTCCTAACAGGATCTGAGCTTGAAGAAATCGTCAATATCGCATTAAGCTTAAATAAATTAACGGTTCCAGATAAAGAGTTAATCGTAAACTTCAATCAAATGAAGAAATTAGCCGATGATGAATTAGTCATCCTTGAAACTGGAAATGCCGGAGAGCCAATTAAAGCCTTGCAAAAAATGGCGCTTGGACGTCACCGTCAAGTGAACTTACACGAAGGCGACTTAGTGTATATCGCAACAACTCCATCTGTAGCAATGGAAACACAAATCGCTCGTACGAAAGACTTAATCTACCGTGCGGATGCGGAAGTGTTCGAAATGGCTAACAGCAAGAAATCAAGTGGTCACGCAACTCCAAACGACTTGAAGTTGATGATGAACTTACTTCAACCAACATTCTTCATCCCAGTTCAAGGGGAGTATCGCAGCCTTTTAGCGCATGCAGAACTTGCCAATGAATTAGGCATTCCATATAAAAACATCTTCATTCCTGGTAAAGGGGATGTCGTGGAAATCGAAAACGGCCGCATGAGCGTTACAGGACAAGTTCCAGCAGGAAATGTCTTAGTAGACGGAATCGGTGTTGGAGATATCGGAAATATCGTTCTAAAAGACCGTAAGATTCTTTCTGAGGACGGGGTGTTCGTTGCAGTTGTGACGATTTCAAGACGTCTAGGAAAAATCCTTAGCGGACCACAAATTATTTCACGCGGATTCGTATATATGAAGACGAGTGAAGAACTCTTAACAGAAGCACAAAAGATTGTGACAGATGTTGTCGAAGAAAACTTAGCAAGTGATGATTTCGAATGGCCACGCCTAAAACAAGAAGTCAGAGATGCGTTAAGTCGTTACTTATTCGATAAAACAAAACGTCGCCCAGTCATCTTACCGATGATTATGGAAGCTTCTAACTATAAGAAATAATTGAATTTAAGGAGATTAGAATGAATTCAAAAGCAGTTAAAATCTTACTTGAAGTACTTGGAGCCGTTGTGGTAAGTGCGATATTATCGTTTATCCCACAAGAGGCACTTCCATTTGTCGTAGACCTTGCGATTATCCCATTAATCTTCGTGGCATTACGTCGCGGTTTAGTGTGGGGATGCATTGCGAGCGTGTTGTTCGGTGTCATCCATATGTTTCTTCATCCAAGTGGAGCAGGATACTTTATGGTTCCTTTCCACGATTCAGTGATGGGATACGGATTCGTGGGCGTTGCAGGATTCTTTGCACGTAACACCGTTCGTACAGCCTTCAACGCGCGTACATCATCAACAACATTAAACGTTGTAACAGCAAGCATTATCGCAACTTTTGTCAGCTACGGTTTCCATGCGATTGGTACAGCCATCGGTGCACCATCTCTATTCTCAGCTGAGAAAGTAGCCCTAGCACAAGGATTCTTCGGCTTTGGCATGAACTTTGTCGTGACATTAGTAGTGACACTTGTACTTTTAGTAACACCAATTTACGTGAAACGTTCGCTATATATTCCAAAAGGAACACGTTTCTTATCACGTCGCGAACAATCACATTTATTAAACGATTAATAGTAAAAAAGAGAAAGCCCCTGATTCGTCGCGGTCTTTTTTCTTTCAATTTTGAGAGGAGAGCCAATGGCATTTATTAGTTCGATTCTTTATATCATCATTTTACTTAATACCATTGCCGCAATTATCACGGTGTTTCGTGAGCCTCGTGAAATTGCTGCGACATGGGGATGGCTGATTGTCCTTGTGATGCTACCGGTCATCGGATTTATTATTTACTTCTTCTTTGGACGACGCATCCGTAAAAAACGCATCTTTAATTTGCGCGCTCAAGAAACGGTCGGTCTGCAAGAATTAGTCGAGCAGCAACAGCGTGATTTGGCCTATACGAAGGAGAAAATCGGTCCTGCGAGATTTCGCTTTAAGAACCCGTACCAAGAAGAATTAGCATCCTTCTTCCTGGAAGCCGATGATGCGATTATTACCGAGAATAATGATGTAGAGATTTTTGTGGACGGACAAGAGAAGTTTGACCGTCTAAAAGAAGATATTAAAAACGCCAAACATCATATTCACTTGCTGTATTACATCTTCAACCAAGATGAAATTGGCGA
>CAJZJI010000011.1 GCA_916049935.1 uncultured Streptococcus sp.
TACAACTTCCCACAAAACCGTGTTACAGACCACCGTATTGGTTTAACACTTCAAAAGTTAGATCAAGTGTTAGCTGGAAAAATTGATGAAATTGTCGATGCTTTAATTCTTTATGATCACACAGAAAAATTGGAGCAATTAAATAATGGAAACAACTAATCCAACAAACCAAGAAGTCCTCGTTAGGGCTTCTTGGTTTTTAGAAGAAAAACAACAGAAATTAGGACGCGAAGAATGCCAACATCTTGTAAGAGAATTAATGCTTTTCAAGAATCAATGGACCCTGTCGCAATTTCTGTTGAATTTACGACAAGAGGCTACGGTGACTTTTGAAGACTTAGAACCTGAGTTGCTACGCTTAAGTGAGTTTGAACCCTTGCAGCAAATTACAGGAGTTGCAGAATTTCTAGGGGAAGAATTTATGGTCACAAAGGACACTTTAATTCCTCGCCCGGAAACAGAAGAACTTGTCTTAAAAGCTCAAACATTTTTAGAACAGTGCCCTGTTGGGAAAGTTCTAGAAATCGGTGTCGGAACAGGATGCATTATTTTGAGTCTGGAAAGACTTGTTAGACGTCATCATTATAAGGGGTGCGATATTTCAGAAGAAGCACTCGTTGTTGCTAAGAAGAATCGAGAGAAGTTCAATCTTCTAACTGAATTGTTTTACAGCGATGTGTACAGCAACGTACCGCCTGAAAAGTTTGAGTGTATTATTAGTAATCCACCATATATCGCTTATTCAGAAGAAGCATTAATGGATGAATCAGTGCGACGTTATGAGCCAACTCAAGCATTATTTGCAGAAAATGAGGGGCTAGCGATTTACGAAAAGATTGCTAACCGACTAGAAGAATTTTTAACAGATAGTGGACAAGCCTTTTTTGAAATTGGATTTAACCAAGGCGTAAGTGTACAACGAATTTTTAGGGAAGCTTGTCCAAATCGAGAAGTAACAATTCATAAAGATATTGCAGGTATGGACCGAATGATTATTGTGAGTGGAAAGGAGGCGCAGTAATGGAAACACAAATTTTTACAAAAGAGAACTTAGATATTGCAGCTAAAGCTTTGCAACAAGGAGAAATTGTTTCTTTCCCAACGGAAACGGTGTATGGATTAGGTGCAATCGCAACAAGCCAAGAAGCGGTGTTAAAAGTCTTTGAAGCCAAAGGACGTCCAAGTGATAATCCACTGATCGTTCATATTAGTGACATCCAGCAGATGACTTCAACTGTAGAAGGAGTTCCTGAAATTGCGCTGACCTTAGCGAAGGCTTTTTGGCCAGGACCACTGACGATGATTCTAAAGGCGAAACCAGGAATTTATGCACCAGCCTTATCCGCTGGGCTCCCAACAGTTTCATTCCGTATGCCAAATCATCCGTTAACATTAGAGTTAATCACGAAGGTAGAAATTCCGCTTGTGGGGCCGAGTGCGAATCTTTCAACAAAGCCAAGTCCAACGAAAGTAGAACATGTATTTGAAGATATGAATGGTCGTATTCGTGGAATCGTTGACGGTGGTTCATCTACTGTTGGTGTGGAGTCGACGGTGATTGATTTAACTAATGATGAAGGCCCAGTGATTTTAAGACCGGGTGTCATTACAAAAGAACAAATTGAAGCGGTCATTGGGCCTATTCAATCTACAGTCAAAACGACAGCAGGAGAGCGTGAAGTACCCAAATCTCCAGGGATGAAATATCGTCATTACGCACCAAAAACACCAGTGTTTGTTGTTGACGGAACGGTTGAAGCTTTTGAAGAAACTATCCATAAATACAAAGTACAAGGAAAAACAGTGGGTGTGATGGCTCGAAACGCTATTGTAGATGCCTTTGAGAATAAAGTTGAAGGTACTTACAAGATGGGGACGAGCGTGGACGATATGAACCGTGCGTTATTTGATGCACTGCGCACATTGGACCACTTAAAATTAGATGTTATTTTAGCCGAGTCTGATCCAGAAGTAGGAGTAGGAATCGCGTATATGAACCGTTTGAAAAAGGCGGCATCCACCGTTCTTTAAGAGAACTCATAGCTTTTCTACAAAACGTGATAATGTGATAAAATAGAAAGGTAAGAATAGAAAGGGGTAGTTGAATGAGTCAATTTACAGAAGATAAAATCATCTTTGAGACGATTGAAAAAGAACTTCATCGTCAGCAACAAGGGATTGAATTAATTGCATCAGAAAACTTCGTATCTGAAGGAGTTTTACGTGCACAAGGAAGTATTCTAACGAATAAATATGCAGAAGGGTATCCAGGTCGTCGTTATTATGGCGGATGTGAGTACGTGGATGTTATCGAACAATTAGCGATTGATCGCGTAAAAGAATTGTTTGGGGCTGAATATGCCAATGTGCAACCTCACTCAGGTTCTCAAGCAAACATGGCAGCATATCGTGCCTTAGTGAAGAAAGGCGATAAGATTTTAGGGATGGACTTAAACCATGGTGGTCACTTGACTCACGGTATGGGAGTCAACTTCTCTGGACAAGATTATCAGTTTGTTTCTTATGGAGTAAATCCAGAAACAGAAACAATCGATTACGATGAATTAGAACGTATCGCTAAAGAAGAAAAACCACAATTAATAGTGGCTGGTGCTTCAGCGTATCCACGTGAAATTGACTTCAAACGTATTAGTGAAATCGCTAAAGAAGTTGGAGCTTACTTTATGGTGGATATGGCTCATATCGCTGGTTTAGTCGCTAAAGGGGCTCATCAAAATCCAGTTCCTTATGCCGATGTTGTAACATCAACAACACATAAAACATTGCGTGGACCACGTGGCGGTTTAATCTTAGCAAAAGAAGAATTTGGCAAGACATTAAACAGTGCAATCTTCCCTGGAATCCAAGGCGGACCACTAGAACACGTGATTGCGGGTAAAGCAGTTGCATTCCATGAAGCTCTCCAACCAGCATTTGGTGAGTATATCGAGCAAGTCGTGAAGAATGCTAAAGCAATGGCAGAGGTGTTCGAAGGAACAGCCATTCGTGCGATTTCAGGTGGTACAGATAACCATCTATTACTCCTCGATATTAAAGATACTGGATTAAACGGTAAAGAAGCGCAAGAATTACTCGACACTGTTGGAATTACAGTGAATAAAAATGCCATTCCATTTGATACATTACCACCTGTTAAAACAAGTGGAATTCGTGTCGGAACGGCAGCTATTACAACACGTGGTTTCGATGAAGCTGCGGCGAAAAAAGTAGCTGAGTTAATCCTTACAACATTAACACATCCTGAAAATGAAGAAGTATTAAACACGGTTCGTCAAGAAGTGAAACAGTTGACGGAAACTTTCAAATTATACGCGTAATGAAGTAAATGTAAAGGTTTATTTCAGATTATGAAAATAATAATAAGTTTTCAAACTGAGACTAGATATTTAACTGGTTTTTAGGTAAAATAATAGAAGTGACACTAATGTATTGGAAGGAGAATGACAAATGGGTAAATTTCACGTACTTGATCATCCGTTAATTCAACATAAATTGACAATGATTCGTCAAAAGGATTGTGGAACAAAAGTTTTCCGCGAAGTTGTAAACGAAATTTCAATGCTAATGGCTTATGAGGTTTCTAGAGATCTGCCTCTTGAAGATGTAGAAATCGAAACTCCACTTGTTAAAACAACATTGAAAACATTAGCTGGTAAAAAAGTTGCTATCATTCCGATTCTGCGTGCAGGACTTGGAATGGTTGATGGAATTCTCGAATTAATCCCAGCAGCCAAAATTGGGCATGTTGGTATGTATCGTGATCATGACACATTGCAACCTGTTGAGTATTTCGTGAAGTTGCCTTCAGATATTTCTGAAAGACAATTGTTTGTCGTTGATCCTATGTTAGCAACTGGGGGATCTGCAGTAGCTGCTATTGACGCACTGTTGAAGCGTGGTGCACAACCAAGCTCGATTAAGTTTTGCTGTCTTGTAGCTGCTCCAGAAGGTGTAGAAGTTCTACGTAAAGCCCACCCAGATATCGACATCTACGCAGCAGCGTTAGATGAAAGATTAAATGAACATGGATACATTCTTCCAGGATTAGGAGATGCTGGAGATCGTTTATTCGGAACCAAATAATAAATTTTTATAGTCAACGCTTTTGCGATAGACTATTGCCACCAAATCTGACAATAATCACCGTACTGAGCGTAAAACTCAAAGTATAGGATTATTGTCAGTTTTTTATTTGGTGTAAAGGAGGGGAAATAAGAAACATGGAAGCAACGCCAAAAGTGGTTGAGATTTTTGGATTGTCGTTTTCAGTTCCGATTTTGATTTCATGTGGGGTTAGTGTTTTACTAATCGCATTATTTACAATTTTTGCTTCAAGGAAGGTTTCGATGAAGCCTGGTAAGTTGCAAAATGCTTTAGAAGCTCTTATGGACTTCACGAAGGGTATTGTAAACAGTGCAGTTGATGAGAAAACAGCACAAACGTATTATTTATACATTTTCTCACTGTTTTCTTTTGTACTAGTCGCTAATATGGTTGGGCTAATTATCTTTATTCACTATGAAGATCACAGCTATTTTGCCAGTCCAACGGCTAGCCCGATAGTATGTTTAGCCTTAGCGCTTATGACAACATTAATCGCACATTATTCTGGTGTACAGAAGATGGGACTCAAAGGATATATCCAACATTCTTACTTAAGTCCGATGTCGATAATGCTCCCAATCAAATTGATTGAAGAGTTTACGAACACAATTACGTTGGCATTCCGTCTTTACGGAAATATTTATGCCGGCGAAGTGTTATTAGGTTTGATTGTGATGTTCTCATCCGCAGCAGGACTAATAACCTATATTCTTGCAATACCACTAGGGGTAGTATGGCAAGGATTTTCAGTGGTAATTGGAGCTATTCAAGCGTACGTATTCTGTACGTTGACAATGGTTTACATCTCACATAAAGTAATGAAACATTAATTTTAAGAAATGAGGAATTTATAATGACAGAATTAGCAGCAGCAATCGCAGTAGCAGGAGCAGCTTTAGCAGCAGCCTTTGGTAACCAAGCAGTTATCGTAAAAACAATTGAATCAATGACACGCCAACCAGAAATGAGCAATGAATTACGTTCAACAATGTTCATCGGGGTTGCCTTAATCGAAGCGATGCCAATCTTCGCCGTATTAATCGCTCTTATCCTTGTATTCGTTAAATAATCCAACAAATGGAATTATTGTCGTAAAGGAGGGGTGAGAGATGTTTGAAGTAATGTTATCAGGTAATGTCAGTACAGTTTTAGGCGATACTTTAGTCGTATTAATTTCAATGACGTTGTTACTATTCTTGGTGAAATTCTTTGCTTGGGATAAAGTAAATGCCATGTTAGAAGCACGTCGAGATAAAATTGCTAAAGATTTAGACGAAGCTGCTGAGAAAAGAAAATCAGCGGAAGAAATTCAGGCTAATGCCAACGAAATTATTCATAACGCAGAAGTGAAAGGTAGCGAAATCTTAGATAACGCTCGTGAAGCAGCTTCAAAAACGCAAGATGAAATGATTAAAGAAGGTAAAGATGTGGTCTCTCGCATGAAAGCAGATGGGCAACGTGAAGTGGATTCAATGAAACAACGTGCCATCGCGCAAGTGCAAGATGATATTGTAGACCTATCGGTTCAACTTGCTAGTCAAATTCTTGAAAAAGAAGTGACAAAAGAGAAACATCAAGAAGTAATCGAAGCCTTCATTAAGGGGTTGGAAAAATAATGGTTAAATATCACAAAGATATCGTTAAAGAAGCCAGCCATTTCTATGCAAAGGCAAAATTCGAAGGTCACTTAGAGCAAGTGACGAATGAACTTCAAGCTATTTTAGCAGGGATTCAAAATACTTCGACGTTTAGACAGATGATGCATCTAGAGCATGTCTCTTATGATAAAAAGTTATCTGTATTAGAATCTGCATTTGGACATTTATCAAAAGAAACACAAGAGTACATAGCAACATTCCCGTCTGAAGATGGTTCGATGAATATTGTAGAAGCACTCGAAGCGTTCCTAGATATTTACAATGCCAATAAATTAGAGATTGTTTCTGCGATTCCTTTAACGGATGATCAGATGGATCGTATTGCAACTGCATTCCAAAATAAAACTCATAAAGAATATGATTCTTGGGTGAATACCGTGGATCCTTCAGTGATTGGCGGCGTTCAAATTAAGACAAAAGAGTATTTATTAGATGGAACGATTGCGAACAAACTAAAACAATTCAAAGAGAAAATTAGCCAAACAGGATTAAAGAGGTGAGATGGCATAAATGGAAATGAGTAATATTACAGCGAGAATTCGTGACCAAATCGCTTCTTTTGAAACGAAAGAACAAATTGAAGAAATCGGTGAGGTTTCCTTCATTGGGGACGGAATTGCTCGTGTCATCGGTCTTACAAATGTAATGGCTGGAGAATTAGTAGAATTTGAAAACGGCGCCTACGGGATGGCTCAAAACTTAGAAAAAAACGATGTCGGTGTCATCATCTTCGGAGGATATGAAAATATCCATGAAGGAGAACCTGTGAAACGTACAGGACGTATCCTTGATGTTCCAGTAGGAGATGCATTGATTGGTCGTGTTGTGGATGCGTTAGGTCGTCCTATTGACGGTCTTGGTGCCATCGAGACAACAAAAAAACGTCCAGTAGAAAATGAAGCACCTGGCGTTATGCAACGTCAAAGTGTAAAACAATCATTACCTACAGGATTAAAAGTAGTCGATGCTTTAGTTCCAATCGGTAAAGGACAACGTGAGTTAATTATCGGTGACCGTAAAACTGGTAAAACAAGTATCGCGGTAGATACGATTTTGAACCAAAAAGGCAAAGATACTTTATGTATTTATGTCGCTATTGGTCAAAAAGAATCTACGGTTAAAGCTCTTGTGGAAACTTTAAAACGCTACGGAGCAATGGAATATACAACGGTTGTATCAGCGAGTGCTTCTCAACCAGCGCCAATGCTTTATATTGCACCATATGCAGGTACTGCAATGGGTGAAGAGTGGATGTATCAAGGTCGCGATGTCTTAATTGTGTACGATGATTTATCAAAACAAGCTGCGGCATATCGTGAAATTTCCCTATTACTTCGCCGTCCACCAGGTCGTGAAGCTTATCCAGGGGATGTATTCTACTTGCACTCACGTTTACTAGAACGTGCAGCGAAATTAAGTGATGAATTAGGAGCAGGGTCATTAACAGCCTTACCAATCATCGAAACACAAGCCGGAGATATTTCTGCATATATTCCAACAAACGTAATCTCTATTACAGATGGACAAATCTTCTTAGAAAGTGACTTGTTCTACTCAGGGGTACGTCCTGGTTTATCTGCCGGATTATCTGTATCGCGTGTTGGGGGTTCTGCCCAAATTAAAGCGATGAAGAAAGTTTCTGGTACATTACGTATCGACTTAGCAAGTTACCGTGAGTTAGAAGCCTTCACACAATTTGGTTCTGACTTAGATGCGGCAACTCAACAAAAATTAAATCGTGGTAAACGTACGGTTGAAGTCTTGAAACAAGATGTTCACCAACCATTACCAATCGAATATCAAGTATCGATTTTATTTGCTTTAACACATGGTTTATTAGATGCGATTCCAATCGACCGTATTAAACCATTTGAAAAAGCGTTATATCAACATTTAGAAAGCGAACATAGAGATTTATTGAATGAAATCCGCGATCAACATGTGATTTCGGATGAAGAGAAATTCTACAAAGTAATTGAGAGTTTCAAACAAATTCATTTATTTGAACGTGTTCAATAAGCGTAGAAAGGAGAGGTGACCTGAATGACGGCTTCCTTAAATGATTTAAAGAAGAGAATTGTTTCAACAAAGAAAACAAGTCAAATCACTAGCGCCATGCAGATGGTCTCTGCAGCAAAATTAGCCAAATCAGAGCAAGCAGTGCGTCACTATCAAGACTACGCTCAAAAAATCCGTGAAGTTGTAACTCACTTACTATACGCAAATCACAATAAAGAAGAGGTTGTCGATGAAACGTCAGAGGACGGAGAAGTAGTAACTTCTTTTATCGACTATCACGATTTATTAATTGAACGTCCAGTTAAAAAGACTGGATACTTAGTGATTTCATCTGATCAAGGACTTGCTGGGAGTTACAACTCTTCCATTTTCCAATCAACAAGAGAAATGTTAGAGTTAGACCACCAATCCAAGGATGAATATGTCATCTTAACGATTGGGGATGCTGCAAGTCGCTTCTTCAAGAAGATGGGAGTGGATGTGCGTCTAGAAATTAACGACGTATTCGATATTCCAACCTTTGAAGAAGTAAGAAAGATTGTGTCAAGTGCGGTCCAAATGTTCCGTGACGGTGAATTTGATGAGTTTTACGTTTGCTATAATCACCATGTAAACGCGCTTTTATCAAACTACCGTGTTGAAAAAATGTTACCAATTATCGACTTAGATGCTGAAGAAGCAAAAGAGTACGAATTGGATTATATTTTTGAACCGAACAAGGAAATTATTATGGACATCTTGCTTCCGCAATATGCAGAATCGCTTATTTACGGAGCCATTATCGATGCCAAATCAGCAGAACATGCGTCTCGTATGACTGCCATGAGAAGTGCAACAGATAATGCTAAAGATTTAATTAGTAACTTAACACAAGATTTGAACCAGAGACGACAAGCGCAAATTACACAAGAAATTACAGAAATTGTCGGTGGAGCAGCCGCTCTGGAAGAACATTAGGATTTTAGAAGGAGGAAAATGGATTGAGAACTGGAAAGATTTTACAAGTTGTAGGGCCAGTTGTAGACGTGGTATTTCCTTTAGAAGAAGGCGTTCCAGATATTCATAATGCATTACAAGTTGTGAAAACAGCCAATGATGGTAGCGAAAAAACTGTTACTTTGGAAACTGCTGTAGAATTAGGGGACGGTGCAGTTCGTACAATCGCCATGGAATCTACAGATGGTTTGCAACGTGGCATGAAAGTGGTGGACTTAGGACGCACAATTAGCGTTCCAGTGGGACCTGAAACATTAGGTCGTGTCTTCAACGTTCTTGGAGATACAATCGACTTGAAGGAACCATTCCCAGCAGATTTCACAAGACATGAAATCCATAAACCAGCACCAAAATTTGAAGAATTAAACAGTCAATATGAAATTCTACAAACAGGGATTAAAGTAATTGACCTTTTAGCACCATATCTTAAAGGTGGTAAAATCGGTCTATTCGGTGGTGCCGGTGTAGGGAAAACCGTATTAATTCAAGAATTGATTCATAATATCGCTGAGGAACTTGGTGGTATTTCAGTATTTACAGGTGTAGGGGAACGTACTCGTGAAGGGAACGACCTTTACCATGAAATGCAAGACTCTGGGGTATCTGCTAAAACAGCGATGGTGTTTGGACAAATGAACGAACCACCAGGAGCTCGTATGCGTGTAGCACTTACAGGTTTAACAATTGCGGAATACTTCCGTGATATGGAAAAACAAGACGTGCTTTTATTCATCGATAACATTTATCGTTTCACGCAAGCAGGTTCAGAAGTATCAGCCCTGCTTGGACGTATGCCTTCTGCCGTAGGGTATCAACCAACACTTGCAACTGAAATGGGTCAATTACAAGAACGTATCAGTTCAACTAAAGACGGATCAATTACATCTATTCAAGCGATTTACGTGCCAGCCGATGACTATACTGACCCGGCTCCAGCAACAACATTCGCCCACTTAGATGCAACAACAAACTTAGAGCGTCGTTTAACAGAACAAGGGATTTATCCAGCGGTAGATCCACTTGCTTCAACTTCAAGTGCCCTAACTCCAGAAATCGTTGGGGAAGAACACTATGAAGTAGCGATGAAAGTACAACAAATGCTACAACGTTATCGTGAATTACAAGACATCATTGCTATCTTAGGGATTGATGAATTGTCAGATAGCGAAAAAGTTATTGTAAACCGTGCAAGAAGAATTCAATTCTTCTTATCACAAAACTTCCACGTTGCCGAAGCATTTACAGGACAACCTGGTTCATACGTTCCAATTAAAGATACAGTACGCGGATTTAAAGGAATTATTGATGGTTTATATGATGATATTCCAGAAGATATGTTCCGTAACGTAGGACCAATCGAAGACGTGATTAAAAAAGCTAAAGCAGCAGGGTTTTATGGAGGAAACTAAAGATGGCTGAACATGAATTACTGGTCGTTGTCACAACACCAGAAGGAAAAGTGTATAACCATCGTTCCTATTCTGTGAGTGCCGATGCAGTCGATGGCGGAATCACCATACTACCGCATCATGCTCCAATCATGCTTCCTTTAAAAATCGGGGCACTTCGAGTGAAACGATTCTTAGAGGATTCACCAACTGATTATATTGCAATCGGTGGTGGAGTTATGGAAGTGCGGGATAATGTCGTAACGATTATTGCCAACGTGGCTGAGCGTGCAAGAGACATTGACGTGACTCGTGCAGAGCAAGCTAAAGATAAAGCGGAAAAAGTACTTAGTGACGAATCTCGTTCGAAGAGTGATGTTGAACGTGCGAAGATCGCTTTAAGCAAGGCAATCAACCGTATTGGTGTTTCTAAACATAGAAGAAAATAAATAAGAGAGGATGCAACATCCTCTCTTTTATTGTTAGAACGAAAAACACTAGCAGAGAGTGGCACTGACCCCCGTAAATG
>CAJZJI010000012.1 GCA_916049935.1 uncultured Streptococcus sp.
TTGATGAAGTATGGAATTACATCGAGACGATTGCTTCAAAACGTCCAGACTTACCGTATGAAATTGACGGTATGGTGATTAAGGTGAATGATTTTGCGGCTCAAGAAGAAATTGGATTTACGGTGAAAGCTCCACGTTGGGCGATTGCGTACAAGTTCCCAGCTGAAGAAGCACAAACCGTTGTCCGCGATATCGAGTGGACGGTTGGACGTACAGGGGTGGTGACACCGACTGCGGTGATGGATCCTGTTCAACTAGCAGGAACGACGGTGCGCCGTGCGAGCTTGCATAATATCGACTTGATTAAAGAGCGCGACATTCGCTTGGAAGATACGGTTGTGATTCATAAAGCTGGAGACATTATCCCAGAAGTTACACGCGTGATTTTGGAGAAACGTCCAAAAACGAGCAAGCCTTACGAGTTTCCAACGACTTGTCCGGTCTGTCATGAAAAATTAGAACATTTGGAAGAAGAGGTAGCGATTCGCTGCTTGAATCCAAAATGTCCTGCTCAATTGACAGAAGGGTTAAGCCACTTTGTTTCTCGTAACGCGATGAATATGAGCGGGATTGGGCCACGTGTCATCAAGCAACTTTTTGAAGAAGGGCTTGTCATGGATGTGGCAGATTTATATAAATTAACACTAGACCAGTTACTTGCTTTAGACAAGGTGCAACAAAAGAGCGCAGAAAATATCCTTGAAGCCATCGAGAAGAGTAAAAAAAACTCATTCGAGCGCCTCTTAACAGGGCTTGGGATCCGTCATGTTGGAACCAAGGCGGCGAAAGAATTAGCGCAACATTTTAAAACGATGACGGCTCTGCAAGAAGCGAGCATTGAACAATTGTTGGAAATTGATGGTTTAGGTGATATTATTGCTTATAGTGTAAAAACTTATTTTGAACAACCATCTGTTCAAGAATTAATTCAAGAATTGCAAGATAGTGGCGTGAATATGACCTATCTTGGAGTGACAAAAGACGACTCAGCTGCCTCAGGACACGTCCTCAGCGGCAAGACAGTTGTATTAACAGGGACTTTAGAACAATTAACAAGACAAGATGCAAAAGAACAACTCGAATCGCTCGGTGCGAAAGTGACCGGTTCCGTTTCTAAGAAAACGGACGTGGTGATTGCGGGTCATTCTGCCGGAAGTAAATTAACGAAGGCCAATGACCTCGGAATCGAAGTGTGGAGTGAGCAACAATTTCTCGATTCTCTTGCATAGAAAGGATGTCACATGAGAAAAACATTACGATTGGGATTACTCGGATTAGCCAGTGTGATTTCGCTCGCTGCCTGTGCGGATGTTACAAGAGCAAATCAATCAAGCACGAATACCAATAAAGATTCCAATACAAAAGTAGTACAATCAACAACAAATCAATTATCGAATAATTTTTATCGCGCGCTCATTACAAATGGAAAGTATGAAGTGAGCCAAAACCGTGGAGCTACTTTAAGCTTAAACAC
Organism: uncultured Streptococcus sp.; assembly: GCA_916049935.1. Classification (GTDB taxonomy): domain Bacteria; phylum Bacillota; class Bacilli; order Lactobacillales; family Aerococcaceae; genus Granulicatella. The sequence goes on from CAJZJI010000012.1 coordinate 1,475, forward strand.
AGGATTTAACTTGAAGAACTTTGAAACAGGATTGATTGACCTTTCAAGAAGCGTGTTCCCAACGAACCAATACTTCTTCAGAGAAGGGCAAATCATCGATGCGGAAACAACGGCTAAATGGATTGCGCGTAAGAGTGATAAAAATCCAGACGGGTTAAATCCTGCTGATAATGGAGATACATCTCCAACAGGACGTGCGCCAATTTATTTAGCGCAGATTCTCGAACAAGACTACATGATTCAAACGGAAAACAACTTTGAATTAGGTGGAATTAGTATCGGGATTGCGATGAATAGCGTGGATTACTACACGAACGACGGTAAAGACGCTGAAACAGAAATCTCAAACGAAGCGATGATCGAACAAGCAAAAGCCATCGCAAATACTATCCTAACAAGACTTCGTCAAAACGATGCATTGAAGGCTGTGCCAATCGTCTTCGGCGTGTTCCGCCAAACGTCTAAAGATGATATCGGTGGCGGGGTATACGTTCTTGAAGCCACTTCAGTAGAGGGAACTGAAATTACAAACTGGTCAAAAGTGAACCAAAAAGTAGTTGTGCTTCCATTAGTGAACGAATCTGCGACAGAAGAGTCAACAGCATTTGAAAACTTCAGAACAGAAGTGCAAAACTTCTTCCCGAACCTCTCAGGGGTAACGGCTCGCGTAATGTATCAAGATAATGTAGCTAAGAAGATGGTCGTGAATATCATGACGCAATTCTATGGTGAATCAGAAATTATCGCTTTAGCACAGCACGTGACGGATGTTGCGAATAAATACTTACCGAAAACAACGCCGGTCGAAGTTCGTATTAGTTCGATTAATGGAGTGGAGGCATTCTTATTACAAGATATGTCACAAGGCGTCTTCACATACCATATCTTTGATTAACATTGACGGAGGCCCAAGTGCCTTTTAAAATAGAAAAGTATTGATTTTGAAAGCGAGGAAAAAACATGGCCATTGAGGAAAAAGAAGTTAGACACGTTGCCAAACTTGCAAAGCTAACTTTTGCCGACAATGAAATCCTTCATTTTACAGAACAAATGAGCGATATCATTGATATGGTGGAACAATTAAACGAAGTAGATACAACGGGTGTGCCTGTCACAACTCACGGATATCCATTAGTGAATGTGATGCGTGAAGATGTTGCTGAAAAAGGAACAGACCGCGACTTGTTAATGCGTAATGTGAAAACAAGCGAAGATGGATTTATTCAAGTGCCTGCAATTATGGGTGAAAACGAGGAGGGTGAAGCATGAGTATTATTGAAAACAAAACATTAGTTGAGCTTCACGAAGGCCTTCGTAATAAAGAATTCACTTCTGTGGAATTAACAAAAGAAACATTCGAACGTATCCATGCTTTAGAACCTAAAGTAGAAGCGTTCGTGACATTAAATGAAGAAGAAGCTCTGCAACAAGCAGCCGCTGCTGACGAAAAAGGCTACGGAGAAGAAGCTTCTCTTCAAGGTCTTCCAATCGGGATTAAAGACAATATCGTCACTCGCGACCTTTTAACAACTGCTTCAAGCCGTATGTTAGAAGACTTCAACCCAATTTACGACGCGCACGTTATGGAATTATTAAAAGCTGAAGGTGCGGTTAACGTTGGTAAATTAAACATGGACGAATTTGCCATGGGTGGTTCAACAGAAACTTCTTACTTCAAGAAAACAAAAAATCCTTGGGACTTAACAAAAGTGCCTGGTGGATCTTCAGGTGGTTCTGCTGCTGCAGTTGCTTCTGGCGAAGTACTAGCTTCACTTGGTTCTGATACAGGTGGTTCAATCCGCCAACCTGCAAGTTTCACAGGGATTGTTGGGATGAAACCAACTTATGGACGTATTTCTCGTTACGGTTTGATTGCCTTTGCGTCAAGCTTAGACCAAATCGGACCATTTACACGTACCGTTCAAGATAACGCCTTAGTATTAAGCGCGATTTCTGGATATGACCACCGCGATTCAACAAGTGTGCCACAAGAAGTGCCAGCTTACCATAAAGGATTAACAGGCGACATCAAAGGCATGCGTATCGCGTTGCCAAAAGAATATTTTGCAGAAGGTGTGGACCCAGAAGTTCAAGCTGCTGTATTAAAAGCGGCTGACCAATATCGCGAAATGGGTGCTATCGTTGAAGAAGTGAGCCTACCTCACTCTAAATACGGTATTCCAGCGTACTATATCATCGCTTCATCTGAAGCTTCTTCTAACCTACAACGTTTCGACGGAATCCGTTACGGTCACCGTTCTACAGACGCAGAAACATTAGAAGATTTATACGTGAAGAGCCGTTCTGAAGGATTCGGAATGGAAGTAAAACGTCGTATCATGCTTGGAACATTCAGCTTAAGTTCTGGTTACTACGATGCTTACTTCAAGAAAGCTGGTCAAGTACGTACTTTAATCAAACAAGACTTTGCAAAAGTATTTGAAAACTATGATTTAATCTTAGGACCTGTAACCACTTCTGCCGCATTCGGATTAGGCGCACACAGTGACGACCCAATCGCAATGTACATGGCGGACTTATTAACAGTTCCTGTAAACTTAGCTGGATTACCAGCGATTTCAGTTCCTGCTGGCTTTACAAACGAAGGTCTACCAGTTGGAATTCAATTAATCGGAAATTACTTCCAAGAAAAAACAATTTACCAAGCAGCGTATGCATTTGAACAAGCAAATGATTACTACTTACGCCGCCCACAATTATAAGGAGGAACAATCACATGAACTTTGAAACAATTATTGGTTTAGAGTGCCACGTTGAATTAAAAACTGATTCAAAAATGTTCTCTCCATCACCAGCGCATTTCGGTGCGGAACCAAATACAAATACAAACGTGATCGACTGGGGATATCCAGGGGTTCTTCCTGTCGTAAATAAACGCGCGTTAGAATTCGGGATGCGTGCAGCTCTTGCGTTGAACTGTACCATTTCTCAAGATACAAAATTCGACCGTAAAAACTATTTCTACCCTGATAATCCAAAAGCGTACCAAATCTCTCAATTCGATTACCCAATCGGTCATGATGGCTGGATTGATATCGAAGTAGAAGGACAAACAAAACGTATTCGTATTGAACGTGTCCACTTAGAAGAAGATGCGGGTAAAAATACGCACGGAACAGACGGATTCTCTTATGTGGACTTAAACCGTCAAGGAACTCCACTGATTGAAATCGTATCAGAAGCAGATATGCGTTCTCCTGAAGAAGCGTATGCGTACCTTGAAGCACTTCGTCAAATCATCATGTTTACAGGTGTTTCTGACGTGAAGATGGAAGAAGGTTCAATGCGTTGTGACGCGAACATTTCAATTCGTCCTTATGGTCAAGAAAAATTCGGTACAAAAACAGAGTTGAAAAACTTAAACTCATTTAACAACGTGCGTAAAGGGTTAGCGTTCGAAGAAGTTCGTCAAGCGAACGTCCTACGTAATGGAGGAGAAATCCTTCAAGAAACACGTCGTTTTGATGATGCGACTGGTCAAACGATTTTAATGCGTGTTAAAGAAGGTTCAAGTGACTACCGTTACTTCCCAGAACCAGACCTACCAAACTTCCATATTTCAAATGAATGGATTGAAGAAGTTCGTGCTTCTATTCCTGAAATGCCAAGCAAACGTCGTGAACGTTACGTGAGCGAATTTGGCTTACCAGAATACGATGCAATGGTCTTAACATTAACAAAAGAAATGTCTGATTTCTTCGATGCAACAGTTGCAGCTGGTGCTGATCCTAAACAGGCGTCAAACTGGTTAATGGGTGACATCTCAGCGCACATGAACAGCAAGAAATTAGAATTAAAAGACTTGAAGTTAACGCCAGAAAGCTTAGCAGAAATGATTCAATTAATCGCGGACGGAACCATCAGTTCGAAATTAGCGAAGAAAGTCTTCTTGTTATTAGCCGAAGAAGGCGGAACGGCAAAAGGCGTTGTTGAAAAACACGGTATGATTCAATTGAGTGATCCTGCTCAGTTATTACCGATTATTCAAGATGTGTTGGCGAATAATGCACAGTCGATTGAAGATTTCAAGAATGGGAAAGACCGCGCTGTTGGATTTTTAGTTGGGCAAATTATGAAGCAAACGAAAGGGAAAGCAAACCCTGGCGTTGTAAACCAACTATTACAACAAGAGTTAGCGAAATACTAAAAAATATATTTGATGGCTTCGAAATTTTCGGATGTCTTCATAGTAGCTGTAATAGGGCAGCGGCTCGAGCCGAAGTCTCTCGCCTTTAAAGCCTCAAAGGGGGAGTAAGGAAATAAATTCCTAACTCCCCCTTATTCGTTTTAATGCTTTTCCTATTACTGCTACTATAGAATCCGAAAATTTCTTCGCCATCAAAAGTGGTTTGGATTTAGAAACCTTTTTGGATAGTGGGTTAGAGCGCGGAGTTTGCTTGCCCGCTAAAAATCCAGAAAGGGAGAAGGAAAGTGAACGAGAGGGGGATGGACTGTGAAATTAACGATTGAGACGGTTTTGAGTCAAGGCGGGGAAACGATGAAGCAGCGGATGCTAGCGGATGCGACACGTCTTCGCAAGGACTCTGGTTTTGTACTTAGTTATGTAGAGGATGAAACGAATACGCGTGTGAAAGTAGAAGTGGATACAACAGGGGAAGTGCCGCATGTGACACTTCATCGTCAAGGCGATGCGCGTAGTAAGATGGAGTTTAATAAAACAAAGGCGACGAAAGGAATATATGAATTAGGTGCCGGTCGTCAAATGCATTTTGATATTCAGACAAAACAACTACATGTGGAAGAAACGGAAGAGACCATGCTAGTGGTTCTGGAATATCAGTTATTCCAACAAAGACAGCTGATTACAAGCTCGCTTGTGACGTTCCATTTACAAATAGGAGAAAATGCATAAAAAATCTCTCTAAAGTAGCACAATATGAAGAATCTGTGCTATACTGTTTAGGATGAACAGGAAAGGAAGTGTAACCATTGGAATTAAAGAAACTCGATGGCATTAATAAAAACGAATTATCAATGGTCGAAGTAGCGCATGCTATTTTAGAAGCTAAGAATGAAGTTTTAGATTTCAACCAATTATTAGTAGAAATTCAAGAATACATGGAATTAAGTGACGAAGCGTTAGAATCACGTATGGCTCGCTTCTATACAGACTTAAATATCGACGGAAGCTTTATCTCACTAGGAGATAACCGTTGGGGATTACGTGCATGGTATCCAATCGATTCTATCGATGAAGAAATTGCAACATCTATGGAAGACGAAGAAGTGAAGAAACCTCGTAAGAAACGTAAGAAAGTTAACGCGTTCGGCAGTGACGATCTTATCGATTACAACGATGATGATCCAGAAGATGAAGAGCTTATCGATGATGAAGATCTTGATAGCGATGACTTAGACGACGATATCGATGTGGATCTTGAAGACGATGTAGATGAAGAAGACGAAATTGATGCTTACCGCTCTGACTTAAACGAACTAGGTGCTGACGAAGACTTAGTCGACGAAACAAGTGTAGAAGAAGATTTAATTATCATTGATGACGAAGATTTAGATAAAGACTTCGACGAAGAAGACGAAGAAGAATAATCTTTGGAAATAGTTAGAAAAATAATGGCACAACTTATGAAAAAATTTCATTCATAAGTTGTGCTTTTTTGTGAAAAAGGTGTATAATATACCTGATGAGGGTAAATTTGGAGGAAACAATTTGAAAAATAAACTACTCAAAATATTTGATAAGACGTTCTTAAAATTTATCGTCGTTGGAATTATAAATACATTGTTCGGAACGGCTATTATGTTTTCCAGTTTTTATATACTAGAGCAACTTCAATGGTTTTCTTACGATATTAATTACTGGACTTCATCAGCGTTGAATTACTTATGCGGGAGTATCTTGAGTTATTTCCTTAATAAGAAATATACGTTTGAGGTGAAGGAAACAAGTAAGGAATCCATTATCCGATTCGCGATTAACATATCCGTATGTTACTTTTTAGCATATGGAGTTGCAAAACCTTTAGCCTTGTATCTTTTCCAAGGAGCAGGAGAGAAACTACAAGGATATATCGCACTCGGAATTGGCATGGGATTGTTTGTATTATTAAATTACGTGGGACAACGTTTTTGGGCGTTCAAACAAGATGAGGCCACAGAGCCAAGAAAAGGAATGGAGGAAAAAAATGAAATCTAGCTTCAAGAAAACAGTAGCTTTCGTTGCGATGATTGCATGGGCGATTTTAGGACTTACTTTAATGCAACCTGTTAACGCAGCAACAGTAACACCAACTGTTTCAAACCTAAAAGCAACAACAGCTGGTCAAAAGGTAACATTTTCTTTCGACTGGGATTTAACAGGTAAATCTGTTAAAGAAGGAGACACTTTCACAATCGATGCTCCAGAAGGTGTCAATATCACTGAAATCGCAACACAATCACTACAAGCAAACGGCGCTGAAGTGGCGACAGTTTCGATGACAGGTAAAAAGATTACTTTTACTTTCAAAAAAGCAATCGAATCAATGAACCAAAACGTAAAAGGTGGATTCTCATACAAAGCGGAATGGGATAACACTCCAGGAAACCCTGGAAACAAAACAGCGACTTCAAAAGTAGGTTCTGAATCAGTAGTAATCACACGTCCTGACGGTCCTGGCGTATTTGAATCTGTAATTAATAAATACAACCTTACAGGGGACTATGTATCTAAACAATTCAAATTAGATGCATCTGAAAACTATGCATGGATGAATGTTGGAGATGACTACTACTTAACTAAATGGTTCATCCGTATTAACGGAGATGGCAAAAAACAAGCTTTAACAAATCCAGTGGTAACAGACCGCATTCAAGCTCCAGCGGTAGATTACTCTAAAATCACTTTTGCTCCAGCTGCGAACCATGCAGCAAGTGAATTCTTTGTGGGAACTTACTTAAAACCATCATTCACATTAAGAAAAGGTGGACAAGTAGTTGCTTCAGGTTGGGATTTCTGGAAGCATGTTAAATTTGATGCAGACGGAAATGGATTCACTGTGAACTTATCAGACGTAAGCGATGTTTTCAAAACAGCTACAGACGAAGAATTAATCATTGAATACCAAACATTAATTCCTAAGACTACAATTCGTGTAGACAACAACGCTACATTGAAATCTGACGAAATCACAACTCCACAAGAAGATCCAGCGTTCTGGAACAACACAGAATTGAAATTCTGGGTGACTGGTGACACAACAGTTACAGTTCAAAAAGAATGGGTTGGCGATAGCGAAGCAGACCGTAAAGACATCACAGTTCAATTAGTAGCTAATGGTCAAAAATTAGACGGTATGACTAAGACTTTAACAAAAGGGTCAGACTGGAAAGCAGAATTCACGAACTTACCTGGTATTAAAGACGGTAAGAAAATTGAGTACTCAGTAGAAGAAGTAAACACTCCTGATGGATATACTTCAAAAGTTGAGAAAATTGATGATTCAAACGTGATCAAAGTTGTGAATACTTCAAACAAACCAACTACAACAACGACTGAATCTACAACAACAACTGAATCTACTACTGCTACAACAACAGCAGCTACAACGACAACAGAAACTCCAACAACAACAACGGAAGCTCCAACAACAACAACGGAAGCTCCAACAACAAC
>CAJZJI010000013.1 GCA_916049935.1 uncultured Streptococcus sp.
TCCCTGTTACGTTGGTATTTTCTAATGTGATAGAGTTTTGACCCTCGATTACAAGCGCTTCTGAGTTTTCAGCGTTCAATGTTGCATTTTTTACAGTGATATTCGCTGTAGAGTATACGGCTGGTGAGTTGTATCCTGTAGAAGTATACGTTCCTTTGTCTACGACTACCGTACCGCCACCACGGTCTGTACGAATCGCTGCTGATGAATTTCCTGCGGTGTTCACCGTCAAGTTAGTTGCATTCATCGCAGCGCCACCTGTCGTTTGGATACCACCTGAGTTATCTTTTGTTGTTGTGATTGTTGTGTCTGATACATTGACGGTCGTTCCTGAACCGTAACTGAACACCCCGTTCCCGTTCTGTGCAGTTGTATTGACGGTTGAGTTAGTGAGTGTTACCGTTGCTCCATCCGTTGCTAAGAATCCTGCGTTCATTCCGTAGAAGTCTCCATTTTCTGTATTCGATGTCGCTCCGGCTGTTTTGTTAATCGTTACGCCGTCTAATGTGACTGTTGCTCCTGTTACACGGAGTGCATTTTCATCATCTCCGGTAGATTCATAAGTTTCTCCTGTTACTGTTGCATCTGTTGTTAAATTTGTTGCTGCCTCACCTTGTGTCACTTGGTCGCTTCCGCCAAATCCTTCTCCTCCAGGTTTAGCTGGGGGACTCTGTTGTGATTGGACTTGAGAAGTCGCCTCAGCTTGTGTTTGTGTGTTTTGGCATGCAACTAAAGTTGTTGCAATAGTAATCGTGGATAATAGAACAATCATTCTGTTTCTTTTCATTTTGGTCCCCCTCGCTTCCTATCAACTATTTGTTGATGGTTTAATCATAACGAGCTTACTTAAAATGAACTTAAAACAAAAAAAGTTTTTTGAAAACTGATAATTATCATATATGATAATTACCATATATGATAATTCGTACGAAAAAAAGACGCTGGAATAATTTTCCAAGCGTCTTTCATTTTGTATCTTTTTTAAAACAAAAGCCCAATCTTTATTGTAGATTGGGCTAATCCTCTTCCGGATTCCATTGATATTTTTTGAGTGATACATTTGTCGGACTTTTAAAGATGATTCTTTCAGCTTCTAATAATTCTTTTTGTTCAAACCATCCTGGTACCAGTCTTCCACTTGCATTAACGACTCTGTGGCAAGGATAGTCGCCATAGATTTCTACCTGACTTAAAATCTTTCCGACTAATCTTGCATTTTTCGGACGACCTATGAGACTAGCAATCTGTCCATAAGTAGCAACTTTTCCGCTTGGAATTTCACCAACCACCTCTAAAACTTCATAGATAAGTCGATCATCCATTTTTCTCACCCTCAATGACAAAGCGAATTTGAGTTTCACTTGTGAGTTCTGCTGTCAACTGTACATTGTTCGTTTCGGCAATCTTCTGCGCGATAGAAAGCCCTAGTCCGCTACCGCCTGTCGTACGATTTCTCGAACTGTCTACGCGGTAGAAGCGATCGAAAATCTGACTGACCTGTTCCTTCGTCATTGGTTCGGTTTCATTTCCAATGGCTAATTGATTTCGTTTTGCCTCGATGGTGATGACAGGTTCACCGACCGTATACTTCATCGCGTTATCGAGCAAGATACGAATCAACTCCATCATCGCACTCTTATTCGTTGTGATAATCGTTTGTGCCTCCCCAGTAAATTCTACCTGGAGTCCTTTTTCGTTTAAGACTGGTAAAATCTCTTCTACGATTGCTTTCGTAACGGCTACTAAATCGACTTCCTCTTTTGTCGCAGCCGCTTCTCCTTCGTCGTATCTTGAAAGAATTAACATCTGCTCTACAAGAGAGTTCAGACGCTTAATTTGGCGTTTATTACTATCGACAAATTTCGCCTCAGTGCCCATCATGGCAAGTAAATCCGTATTGGCAGAAAGAACCGCTAACGGTGTCTTAATCTCGTGACTCGCATTGGCGATAAATTGTTGCTGACGCTCCACGTTTTCGACAAACGGACGAATCGCGCGTTTCGATACGAGACGAACAAGAACATATACCACTGCTAAACAGAGAACAAAGACTGCTCCCGTTACCATCATCAATCTCGATATTTGTTGTGTCTCCTTATTAGCATCTACAAGGACAACCATTGTTCCGGCATCCGTCTTAGCAACTTGATAGCGAAGACTTCCTTCCCATCCTTGAGTGGCAGAACCTTGTGCGACACGTAGCCCCAACTCTTTTAACGCTTCTTCATCGAGCGATACTAAGTGAGTTCGGTCGACAGATTGGACCGTGCCATTTGCCACTCTTACGACTGCATAACGTGTTGCCATCTGATCATCTTTACGAAACTCCATTCCTTTTGGCATTCCATGTTCAGGATGTTCTTTAGGAGCCATTCCTCCCTCAGGTGCATCAGGAAAAGTTCCATCATTATTAACAAGCATTGTCCCAAGTCGGTCTACTTGATTGACGGTTTGGCGATAGTTCACAACGTTGACCGCCACTAGCACAACCAGCAGCACTGCCGTAAACGACAGCATCGCACTTTTCACAAAGCTTTTTTGAAGTTGTTTAAACATGCAAACTCCTCTTCTTTTCTAAAATCATCGGGATTACGCTTCGACCATCAATTGATAGCCCAAACCACGTGCAGATTTAATCGTCACGTTCGCATCGATGCTCGCTAATTTTTTACGGAGAGATGAAATATTCACCCACACCACATTAATCTCAGCATCTGAGTCGAGTCCCCAAACTTTTTCCATAATCAAATCGGTTGATAATACTTGATTGCTATTCATCATGAAGTATTCCATCAATTGGAACTCTTTATTATTCAACAACACTTGTCCGCTGGCTGATTCCATTGTGAACTTATCGCGGTTAAGCTCGATATTTCCGATGTTCATCACAGATGCCACAAAGACATTTGGGCGGCGAAGCAATGATTTCACACGCGCTAATAATTCAGGCGCCTCGAACGGCTTCGTTAAATAATCGTCCGCTCCTTCTTCAAGACCTGTCACTTTATCTTCTAATTGGCTTTTTGCCGTTAACATCAACACTGGCGTTGTATTTCCACCCGCACGCAATTCACGGACCACTTCGATTCCTGATTTCTTCGGCATCATGACATCCAGCAAGATTAAATCATACGGTGTTGATTCGGCATAAAATAGCGCATCCGCCCCATCGTGAACAACCTCCACGCTATATTTTTGCATTTCAAGCATCATTTTCAGCGCTTCTGCTAAATCAATTTCATCTTCTGCTACTAAAATTCTCATAGTCGCACCTCTTCTTTTTTCTTAAGTATACGTTTCGTACTTAAAATTTACTTAAACCGACTTACATGTGTTCTCAAATGAGACTAGTAGCTCACGCAATTGTTGCTTTTGGTTGCAGTCCAATCCACGTAAGGTATGTTCCATCATTTGATGTTGCGCTGGAATTAAATCATCCAGCAATTTCTTTCCTTTTTCTGTTAATGAAATATGTTTTGTCTTCCAATCTTTTTCAATCGAAATCAACTCTAATTTTTCTAAATGACGAATGCAATGCGTAATATTTCCCTGCGTCAAATTCAACGTTTGCGCAATCGTCTTTTGATCCATCGTTTGATTTCGGAAAATCAGATGTAACACTTCAAAATGAGTTGGATTCAATCCCACCTCTTTTAATGACATCGAAAAAGTTTTCAAGTTCTCATTGTAGATTTTCATAATCATCATCCAAATCTCATGAGACACATTCATTTTTTCGCATTCTGTAACCATACCAACACCTCTTTCATCGTTTACTTTACTATTGAAATGACCTCCTGTCAAACTCTCTCTCCCTCAATCCACTAAGGAATTACACTCGCTAAAATATGAGCACTCTCTAACTCCCTGCATCCTCTTTTCCCCCTCCTAGCTCCTAGGGAAATTGGTTTAACTAAAACCAGGTCCTTTTACTCAAAAAGAGTAAGAAAAACGATTGGCTTCACTGAAGAGCGCACACTTTTTCCCTTCTTCGGCCACCCTTTAAAATGGTTTAACCGAAACTAGGTCTCTTATTGGTAAAGCACGAGTGCCTTCACCAAAAAAGCACTGAAAAGCACACACATTTTTTACACCCTCATCATATTAAAAGGTTTAACCGAAACCAGATCCTTTTACTGAAAAAGAGTAAGAAAAACGAGTGGCTTCACTGAAGAGCACACACTTTTCCCTTCTTCGGCCACCCTTTAAAATGGTTTAACTGAAACTAGATCTCTTATTGGTAAAGCAGGAGTGCCTTTGGATTCTGTAGTAGTGATAATAGCGAGTGCAACCAATGTGAATTACTGACACTTGGAATTTATTCCTAGTGTCAGTTTGAAGCTTGGTAGGCGTTGAGACCTCAGGCTCAACCCGTTGCAGCTATTATTTCTACTACAGAGACATCCAAAGCGCACGAAGTGCTTTACCCTTATTTTTCCAATAAAAAAAGAGCCCTGGTTTCAGGTTAAACCAGGACTCGGAAAGCACAATTTCCCTAGTGAGCTATCCAAATTTTTTTCTGACGAATCAGCGCCACACACGCAATCACTACCACAATGAAAGTTCCGAGTGCTGCTGTTCCGTTAACAGTGAGAGAATATAACCATGGGCTCATTCCTTCTGGTGCGTATTTACCCCAGAAAATAACCCCGGCAATATAGTGGAAGAAGTAGCGAACGCCTACTCCTACAAAAGCTGCAGTACAAGCTAACGTAATCGCACTTGTATATTTTTCAGCTTTTAATGCTTTTTGGAACGGACCATATAGAAGTCCTGCAAGTCCCATCACTGCAAATGCAATGACATATTCGATGAGTACTTGTTCAACAGACAAGAATGACACTTTACCTACTGCAAAGTGGAGTAATCCCCATAGCAAACCTGCTGCTAAACCTGGTGTCAAGCCGCGGCGTAGTGAAAAAATAACAAGAACAATTGCTCCCCACGACGGTGTAAACCACCCAGCAAAGTCCGGAATCCAGGACAACGCCATTGACAACGCTGCAATAATTGCAGCTTCTACCCATACTAAAACATTTCTCTTCATGAAAAAAGAGCCTCCTTCGTTTGTTGAAAAACACAAAGAGACTCCGTCTAAAACTTCGAAATCAAATACAATTCCTACGCACGTACTAACGTAACAGGTTCAAGGGTTTGTAACAACATCTCAGCCAAAATGGCACCCCTTTGTACTTTTCACATATTTAACTGTTTCTAATATACTACTGTAGAGCATATTTAGCAAGCATTATTGACTATGCTTGTGAATTTTTCTTATTGACAATGACTAACATTGATCCTGCTAGAAGCGCAACTACTGCTGCCCAAACTCCTACAGTTTTCGTACCTGTATTAGGAAGTTCTGGTGCTTCTGTTGTAGTTTCTACTGTTGTTGGTGCAACTGTTGTAGAAGCCGCTGTCGTTGGTGCTTCTGTTGTTGTTGTACTTGTTGTTGGAGCTTCTGTCGTTGTTGTTGACGTTGTAGACTCCGTAGTAGTTGTTGTAGTTGTTGGCGCAACGGTAGTAGTCGTCGTTGTTGTTGTAGACTCAGTTGTCACCGCAGTTGTTGTTGGCTCCTCTGTCGTTGTTGACGTTGTAGACTCAGTTGTTGTCGTACTTGTTGTAGGAGCTTCTGTCGTCGTTGTTGACGTTGGTGCTTCCGTTGTAGTCGTACTTGTCGTTGGAGCTTCTGTCGTCGTTGTAGTAGTTGTTGTCGTAGTAGTTGTTGTCGTTGTCTCTGCTTTATTGACAATTTCCTTACGAGCTACTTTACTTGCATCAAAATCTGCTGCATTTACGACTACATCATTTTCTAACAGTTGGAATCCTGAAGGAGCTTTTGTTTCACGAATAATGTATTCATCGCGTAATAAGTTGGATACTTTTGCAGTACCATCTGCTCCTGTAACTAATTTACCAACAGATTTACCAGTTGCTTTACGGATAACGTCAAATTCAGCGTTTGCTAAAGCTGAACCATCGTCCCCTTTTTTATCGATCACAATTTCAAATGTGTAACCATCCGCTGAACCACTAGCTGTTTGATATACATATGGTGATTCTTTTGCATCAATACGTGTTTTGTTTGCATCTAAGCTTGCGTAGTTCACGAATGTTTCCCCTGAAGCTGGCGCATAAGGAACACGCACTTTATACTCGATTAAGTAGCCATCTGCTTGAGCGACATCGCCTAATTTCACTGTAAAGCTCTTGTTATCTGCTGCAAAAGTCACTTCTTTATCAGTCACAAGCTGTCTATTCTTCAAGGCAAGTTTTCCGTCATTTCCTTCGCCCCAAACGCCTTTATAAACTTTTACGCTTGATGGAACATATTCCATACCGTCTGTTTGCAATTGGTCTGTTACGATAGCATCTGCAAATGCTTGTTTTGTCGCATTCACACGTAATTCATACGTACGAGTAATGCTTCCGTCTTCTGCTGTTTTTGTTCCCCAGCTCACTTTGTCAAACTCTTTACTTAAGTCTCCAGGAACAAATACATAATTAAATTCACCGACTGTTTTTGTTTGTTTGTCGATTGTTAATTTTACTGGAATTTTTGTGTTTTCATGTTGTTTTGTAATATCTACACGGACTGCAAATTTTAAATTACCTGTAATGTCTGAACGTTTTTCTACAAAGTCTGTATACGTTAGCGTGATTGTTTTTGTATCACGATTAATAACCGCATCTGCAATCACATCGCCTGCATCATTTGTAATTTTAAACGTTTGATTTTCAATAAATTTCAAGTTGTCTGGCAACTTAATTTCCGTCGTATCTCCCTTAGCGGCTGTTGACGGAATCCCAAAATTCATCTCCACGCTAATATCTGTGTATTGATCTGCTGGCGATTTTGCTGGTGTCACTACTTGTTTTGTCACATTAAGCGCCACTTCTTTCGCCGATACTACTGGACTCTTTAATCCTCCCAAAATAAGGAATACAGTTAAAAGTCCTAAAAATAAATAACATACTTTCTTCATGTTTTTCCCTCCATTTTTTTGAAAACACTATTTGCAGTATACACATGTTTCCTCTTGCGTGCAACAAAATAACGTTTTCTTTCAGAAAAATACTCGTTTTCTATCTATTTGCAAAAAATGTTATGGTTTTTCATGAAAAAAAGACTCCTAGGAAACCCTAGGAGCCGAAATTCAAATCTCTTCTTTAATAAATCTGATAATTTCACTTTCTACTTCTCTACTTTTGCAGTTTTGTAACCACTACTTGTGGTAATAACTCTTCAATAAATGATTTTTCAGCAATTCCTACAGAGAAGGCTGTCGCACTTCCTGTAGCGGCTCCTTGTTTCAAGCTCGCTGCGTAATCTTTGGTTTCAATAAATTTCGCCATAAAGCCTGAAAGCATTGAGTCTCCTGCTCCAACTGAGTTGACTAATTTTCCTTTTGGAACATTTGATGTATAGACTTCACCAGTTTCACTAAGGAGCATTGCTCCGTCACCCCCACGAGAAATCAAAACATTTCGAGCCCCCATGTCTTGGAGTTTTTTCACATAATCGACAATTTGTTCTTCCGTTTCAATCGTTACCCCAAAAATCTCCCCTAACTCATGATGGTTTGGTTTGATAATGAATGGGTGATATGGAAGACATTTCGTTAATAAATCTTTTGTTGTGTCTAATACTAATTTAACGCCTTTATCATCGCACAATTTCGCAATCGTTGTGTACGCAGAGTGATCCATCCCATTACCGGCATTTCCGGCTAGGAATACCACATCGCCCAATTGTAAGTTTCCTTCAAAGTACTCCACTAAACGAGCGAAATCTTCTTTCGATACGACTGGTCCATTGGCGTTGATTTCCGTTTCTTCGGTACTCTTTAATTTCAAATTAATACGCGTAACTCCGTCGATTTCGATGAAGTTCGTATGAATCCCTTCTGATTGCAATGCTTCTTTAATGAAGTTCCCTGAGAAGCCTGCCAAGAAACCTGTTGCAGTATTGTCAAATCCTAACCGCTTCAAGATGACAGACATATTAATTCCTTTCCCACCTGCCACGTAGTTTTCTTCTACAGAACGGTTTAATGTGCCAAGTTCGCAGTTTGGAACTTTAACAACAAGGTCTATCGCTGGATTAAACGTAATCGTGTAGATCATGCTATCTCTCCTTTATTATGCGTCCATTTCAACAAGACGAATGCTTCCGGCCATACGGTACCGTAAATCGGCTTGCTCCTTCGTCGTGTTTGTGACCATGGTTACTTGATGAAAATCCGCAACCTTACAGAGACTTACTTTAGCAAATTTGCTCGAATCGGCCAAAACATACGCCTGATTACTCTTATTAATCGCAATTTTTTTAATCGTTGCTTCTTCTTCGTCTGGAGTCGTATAGCCATAGCTTAAATCGACACCGTTCATTCCAAGGAAAGCTTTTTTGAAGAAATACTCGCGTAATTGGTTTTGAGCAAGAGTCCCCACAACCGCGCTCGTTTCTGTTTTAACTTGTCCACCAAGGAGCACCGTTTTAATGCCATAGTCTGCTAATAAGTGTGCTTGTTGCACGCCGTTTGTAATGACAGTGACATCCTTTCCTTCTAAATGCGGAATCATACGAAGCGTTGTCGTTCCCGCATCCATGTAGATTGTTTCGCCTTTTGTCACAAGAGAAGCCGCATAGCGACCGATGCATTCCTTCTCACGTCGGTTTGAACGTTCCTTTTCTTTTGTGGTTGGTTCATACTCTTTTGAATAGACGCGTTTGGCACCGCCATGCACACGAATCAATGTTCCTTCCTCTTCTAATATAGAAAGGTCACGACGAACCGTCGATTCAGAAGCACCCAGCGCCTCCATTAAGTCTCTTAGGTGTACTGTATCTTCCTTTTCTAATAAGTCCAAAATGATTCTTCTACGTTTTTCAGTAAGCATAAAGCTCCTCCTACAATCGGCAAATATTAGTTGAAGCTTCAGCCCTCAAACGGTTAAAAACTTCTATTTGTATATAATATAATTTATATAGATAATTACATTCCTTATATAATATAAAATTATATACTCCTAGGTGCAAGTAATTTAGGCGCTTGATTCTAATCAAAATTACAGTATTTAA